>JAZNTO010000023.1:0-5606 GCA_045591805.1 Akkermansia sp.
CGCGGCGGCTGTCGCTCTCCACGAACACGTCCAAGTGGGGGCGCATGATGCTGGCAGCCTGGAGCATGGCATCGTTCGGGCTCACGCGACCATCTGTCCAGATGTCGAGCACAAGCTTGTCGAATTCTGTCATCTGCCCCACACGAGCGTTGTCCACAGAGTACTTCACGCGGGTCACCGGGGAGAAAATGGAGTCGATCGGAATCACGCCGATGGGGCGATCCTTGTCGTTGTTGTCCTCTGCGGTGTAGAAGCCACGGCCTACATTCACCTCGAAATCACAGTCGAAGATGGTGTTCTGGTCGAGGTGGCAGATAATCTGATCCTTGTTGACGACGGAGTAGATGTGGTCGTCCTGGATATCGCCGGCAGTCACAGCTCCCTGCTTGGTGACGCGGAGGGAGAGCGTGCGAGGCTCCTTGCCGTGGTGGGCGAACTTAATCTTCTTGAGGTTGAGGATAATCTCGGTCACATCCTCCACCACGCCGGGCAGAGAGGTGAACTCGTGCTGAGCACCGGCGATGCGCACGCTGGTGATAGCGGCACCCTCCAGGGAGCTAAGCAACACACGACGCAGGGAGTTACCCAGCGTGTGGCCAAAGCCCGTCTCGATGGGCTCAGCAATGAATGTAATGTGGTTCGGATCTTCCGGGTCCTCAATGCGCTTGAGTGTATTCGGAATCTCGAAATGGGCCAACTCGATGACCTCCTGCTCGTTGTTCAGATCGTCTGACATGATTTTTGTTTGGTGTGACCGGGTTTCCCCCCATGCGAGCCAATCTTCCGGAGGAAATGGAGGACCAACGGTCGGTTTTGTGCAGCTCGCGCGGCGTAGAATACACGCAATTCACTCAATTTGCAAGCCTTTTTTATATAAAATGTCGCATTTTGTTCTATTTCCACCATATATCGGCGTTTTTGAACGTATTTTTACCCCACCTTGCAAAAGAAAGCTTGCACACGCAGGCGCTGCGTGGTAAAGTAACGGGTATGCAAAGCATCATTTCCACAGACAAAGCACAGCTACAAAGCATCAACAAAGAGTGGTACGGCCACTGCGTTGAGCCGCCGTATGAGTACAGCTTCACCCTCTCCCCGGAGGGGCTGGAATTCCGCGCGGCGCGCAAAGCCCCGGCTCTCGTGCACCCGGCGGGCACGTGCGGTGCCTTCCAAGCCGAGCTGTGGCGCTACGATGCCGCGGAGTTCTTCATCACCACCCCGAGCGGAGGCCGCTACATGGAGTTCAACCTCAGTCCGAATGGTGCTTGGTGGGCGGCCGTGTTCTGCGCACCGCGTCAGATTGCCCCGGGGTTCGAAAGCTGGATTCCGGCAGGAGTACAAGCCACCGGCAGCAGCACAAGCGAGGGGTGGAGCTGCCGCGCCCTTATCCCCACCACCGTGTTGGCAGAGCTTGGCATCGTTCCGCAGGATTGCAGGCTGACAGCCGCCGCCATCCTGAACTCCCCGAACCAGATATTCCTAACCACCGCCCTGCCCTGCGACACCCAGCCGGACTTCCATCGACCCGACCTGTGGGAAAAAGCAAGGTAAAAACCAACCACGCTCCTGCGTATTGTAGCGGGGGCGTGACTTATTGGCAACTCACTGCAACGACAAGCGCGGATTTCCTTGCTCCGGACTTCGTTTTTTTTCAGAGGGGACTTTGCAGATTACAGCTACGCCTCACCCGGCGGCTTTGGCCACTTTGGAGAGGTAGATAAGCAGCCTGGGGGTGGACTCGAAAAGCTCGCGAATAGCGGGCGGAAGCTCCAGCGCCTTGAGCGCATCCGGAGTTATCGCAGCCGAGTTTTTCAGGTTCGCCATCACAAAGTTCTGTATGGTAGACACAGCTGCTTTGTCTGCCAGCAGTTTAGCAAGCGCCTCCTTGAGCGATGGCGGACAATTAGCTTCCAGAGCCGCCACCACCTTTTTGCGTACGGCCAAAGCGGCCAGATTCTGTAATAATCCCATAACTTTCTTATTTAACGGTTATCGTATAAACTCGTGTATCAATCGGGGCTTTCCCCTTCTCCCACGGGCGGGAGTAGATGAGCTTCAGTGTACCTTGCCCGGCTTTCTCAGCGGTCAGCGTCACAACCGTGGCACGGGGACGCCCCTCCACCGGGCGCCCACTCGGGGATACACTCTGCTCGAACGAGAGTGTCACCTGCACCCCATCCGGGCGCTCAGCCACCTGCCACAGGAAACCGGTAGTAGGGTTGCCCGGCAGAGTCAACGTCTTGCTTGCCCCTGCGGCCAGCTCTATCTGCCCCACCTCCGGCTCCGCTCCCACAGAAGCAGCGCATCCTGCCACGGCCCAAATTACTGCTAAGTTGCGCATCATCATACAATCTTTATACCAGCATTTTCGTGCTAGGTCAAGAATCTTATCTCAAAATCTCCCAGCCACCGGCGGCGATGTTGTGCGCGCGCAAGTAGTCTCGCTCGGCAATCGGCATACGCAAAGCCGAAACACTGCGTACGCCCGCGTGTATTGCAAAATCTGCCAGAGCGCGGTCACACTCGCGGCAAACAAGGTGGGCGCCTTGCAGCAGCTCCGAAGGTAGTTTGGCTGTATCCTGCCCCGCCTGCTCGTGCACGATTTTCCCCTCTGCCAGCAGCAACATATCCGCCCGAGCCTCGCGCAGAGCCGGCAAAGCCTTGCGGGCGGCAGAGGCTCGCTCAGAGTCACGCTCCAGCCTGTAACTATACTCCGCCTGACGCTGCAAAAAATCGAGCTCCGCTGCATCGAGAATCGGTGGTTGCAGGGCAGAAGCCAGTTGCAGAGCGCGAGCACGCAGCTCGCGATTCTCCTCCGCAGTGCTCGAGTTCTTGCGCAGGGTATCGCCTATGCAGAGAAGGCGCAGCGGTGAGATGATGCTTTGCAGCTCGTTATGCGCCGCTGCGTAGGCTTGCAAGGCATCATCCAGCGCGATGCCGTATTTCTCGCCCCCGGCAGCATGCCGCAGGTGCACCAAGGCGTAGAGTCGGGCGGCCCCGCCCTCTGCGAGCTCCAGTTGGTGTTCCCACGCATTGCAACTGAGGCGTGCCAGAGCCAAGCGATAGCAGGCGGAGGCAGACATGGGGTCATGCTCCAGCCCATACAAGCCCTCCCAAAGCACGCTGTAGAGGAACCAAGCGGCCTCTGCCGAACCTCGCCGCATGGCTTCGACCATCCGCTCCCAGTTCTCCTGTGTAAAAGCTCCCACCGAGCGCACGTCGTAAGCGGCCAGCAGATAGAGGGCATCCGCCTGCCCCTCATCGGCAAGCTTTCGCAACGGAGCAAGCGCCTCTTCGGGCACCTCCCCCTGCGCCGGCAATGCCTGCATTAGGTGCGACATTTCCTCCGAAAGCTGCGATACACCCGTACCCAGCTCCTGCAAATCTTCCCACTTCGCCAACTCATGGCCTACGTTGTTCAGGAAACGCATCATCCCCTCACCCCCCGGCTCCGTAGTATCGGCTCGCTCCAGAATATCCGCCGACGTCGCCGGTGCCGACTCTTCGGAAATAGATTTCAGGAACGATGACAACACGGGAGTTATCATCCGCTGCACATTACCGCCTTGCCGGGAGGCCGCCCCCAAGCGCTCCGCCACAGCCGCACGAGCCAACAGGCACTTGCAGCGCGCCAAAACCTCGCGCTCCGTGGCATCCGGCAAGGCGGACGCCGGATAGGAAACCCGAAATGAGGCCAGACGCCCATGCTCCCCGTGCAGATAATCTTTTTCGGGGTCGAACTTCGCCTGCTCCGCCAAGCTCTGTAACAGAGCGCGCTCCTGCTCGTCTTCTGCCCTCTGCGCCAGCTCATGCAAACAGGCGGCGCCCTTACACTCGGCACCTGCCAGCAAAGCAGCCTTCTCCAGCTCCTCTGCTGCCACGCTAAGCTCCTCCGGCAGGCTGCTATACAACTTTGCCAAGCGGTAAAACCCTAACCCGGCACTTTCCTTGCTTTTCTCCATCATGCGCAATGCCGCCACCTGCAAAGGCAGAGCCACCGCTCCCCGCAGGGAGGCAGCACGCGCGAGACTCAGGCACAAATTATTACGCAACCCCTCATCCTCCTGCAGCAGATACATCTCTGCCACCGCCCCGTACAAGGCGTGCTGCATAGCCCGCTCCACATCCACCCCAACGCCCATCTCCTCGTACAAATGCATCATCGCCAGAGCCAGCCGGGCGTCCGCACTATTTGCCTCCCGGGCCAATGCCTCAGCCATACAGCGATTGCGTGCGGCCTCCTCTGCAGCATCCACTTGCTTCCGCTGCCGCTGCTCCGGGGAAAGCAAACCGAGCGCCCGCACACAACCTATCCCCTGCCCGGAGTCAATAGAGCGCATGCCGGCCTCCGTCTCCGCCACCAGCGCATCGCGCAGCGCCTCATCCCCGGCCTCTTCCGCCGCAAGCATCGCTACAAACATGTAGGTAACCCACATGCGGGGAGAGGCCAGCATAAGCCGTGCACGCAGCTCCGCGCTGTTCTCCCCCTGCGGTGCGAGCAGGCACACCAGCAGCTGCACACCTTTGCAGAATTCCAGCTGGGCACGCAGCGGGCGGCTACACTGCTGCGGCATGGGCAGCCGCTCCAGCAAAGCGCGGGCATCATCCTCGCGCAAAGACTCCGCACCACTCAGCAACGGCAGCAGTTCTGCCACGTTTTGCACAGGAGCCGGCTCCGGCGCTGTCGGGAGCGCCGCCGGAGCAGAAATACTCAGAATTGGGGCAAGGCAGCACAGGCTTTTCATAGCTTGCAATTCTATCATATTGCTACACCATGTCAACAAAAAAAGGCGCTCTCAAAATCGGAAGCGGGCGGCTCTACAAACCTTAAAAACAACCTCACTCAGGGTTGCAGAGCGAAGTATATGAGCGCCGGAGCATCGGAGGGCTCCGTGCCGCGTGGTACGGGCAGCAACACATACTCGCCGTAGTCCAGATAGAGCACGGCGGAATCCTGACAGCGCGAGAAGCTCATGCGCCGAATTCGCGGGCGGCGCGCCTGCGGATTCTCCATGTAGTAGTTCAGTAGAGTGCGCACGCGGCGGCGATCCGCATCATTGCGGATGGGGCAGATGTAGAGGTCTATCTCGCCGGCGATATCGAAATGCGGCTTCAAGGTAAAACGGCGCGTGCTGCGAATGTGGCTCAGGGCAAAACTCGTAGCACCTGTTTGGCAGGTAATGCGGAAATCCCCGTCCGGCAGGCGGAAAGTATGCAAATAAGCAGCAGACTTCGGCAGACACTCCAGCACGCCCTCGGCGGCGGCATCTGCGCTCTGCCAAGACGCACGGGCAAACTCAGCATCCCCATGCGCCCCCTGACAACTGACAGAAAGTGTGCTCTTGCCCGATTCCAGATAATCGTACCAATACCCCAGAGGCACACACACTGCCAGAGTAAGCAGCAACAGCCACACATCCCACCACCGCCTCAGGAGCCCGCCCCGCGCCACCGGCGGCTCCGGATAGCTGAGCGGCAGCTCAGCCTGTACTGCCTCCCGGGGCTCCGTCTCGCTCTCGCCTATCGGCGGCTTCTTGCCGCGAAGCAACCACTGCCTCCCCCCCCCCCCCACCCCCAACACCCACCCCCCCCCACACGCCGGCCAA
>JAZNTO010000024.1:0-4488 GCA_045591805.1 Akkermansia sp.
TTCAACAAGGTGGCCAATATCGTGGGCGATACCATGAAGTACCACCCGCACGGCGATGCTTCCATAGGCAGCGCGCTGGTGACTTTGGGGCAGAAAGGGCTGCTCATAGATACGCAGGGAAACTGGGGTAACATTCTCACCGGCGACAGCGCCGCCGCCGCCCGATACATCGAGGCTCGCCTCTCTGCCTTTGCCAAAGAGGTGGTGTACAGCCCCAAGGTGACGGATTGGAAGCTCAGCTACGATGGCCGCAACAAGGAGCCGGTGGCGCTGCCCATAAAGTTCCCGCTTCTGCTGGCGCAGGGGGCTTTGGGTATTGCCGTGGGTATGAACTGCCTTATCCTGCCGCACAATTTCAACGAGATTATCGATGCTGCTATCCACTACCTGCGCAATGAGCCCTTTGAGCTCTACCCGGATTTTCCTACCGGCGGATTGCTGGATGTGAGCGGCTACAACGATGGCACCGGAAATA
Organism: Akkermansia sp.; assembly: GCA_045591805.1. Taxonomy (GTDB): domain Bacteria; phylum Verrucomicrobiota; class Verrucomicrobiia; order Verrucomicrobiales; family Akkermansiaceae; genus Akkermansia. The sequence continues at coordinate 476 of JAZNTO010000024.1, forward strand.
GCCGCCTGCGCTCTCGCGCGCGCCTGGAGGTGAGCGGTAAGCGAGTCATCCGTATCACCGAAGTGCCTTATGGTACAACCACGGATTCGCTGATAGAGAGTATCGAGAAGGCCATGGAGAAGGGAAAGCTGAAAGTCGCACGCATAGAGGACAACACAGCCGCTACGGCGGATATACTGGTGCATCTGGCTCCGAATGCGGATGTGGAGAAGACCTGCAATGCGCTCTACGCTTTCACCGAATGCCAGAAGAGTATTTCGCCCAAGGCAGTTGTTATCATGGATAGCAAGCCCGTTTTCATGGGAGTGAGCGAGATATTGAAGCACAATGTGGATTTCACCCGCGACACATTGCGCCGCGAGTTGGAGGTGCGTCTGGGTGAGCTGCAGGAGGCTTGGATGCTGGCTAGTCTGGAGAAAATTTTTATAGAGAACCGCATCTACAAGGTGCTGGAGGAGAGCGAGAGCTGGGAGCAGTCCATAGAGGAGATAGGCGAGCGTCTTGCTCCCTTTGTTGTGGATTTCATCCGCCCTGTGACACGGGAGGATATCATTCGCCTTACCGAGATTCGCATCAAGAAGATAGCCAAATACGAAATCCACGAGGCCGAGCACCACATCGCCGGGCTAGAGGCGGAAATAGAGCAGACTCGCAAGCATCTGGCTCAGCTTACGCGCTACACAATCCGCTGGTTCGAGTCCCTCAAAAAGAAGTACGGCGAGTTTTGGCCTCGCCGCACGGAGCTGGCAACGTTCGACTCTCTTACTCGCGCAGAAGCCGCTGTGGAGAACGAGGTGCTCTATATAGATGAGGAAGGTTTTGCCGGCTACGGCGTGCGCAAGGGAGAGCCGGTGGAGAAGTGCTCCACGCTGAGCGATATCCTGACGATTGACAGCCAAGGCGTACTGATGGTGCGTCGTGTGCAGGAGAAGTTCTACGTAGGTAAGAAGCTGCTGGATATTCGCGTGCTTCGCCCGGGGGATGATTGGGTGTTCAACCTCATCTACCGGGACGGCAAGGAAGGGGTGACATACGCCAAGCGCTTCCATCTGGGCGGGTTCACCCGCGACAAGGAGTACCAGCTCACCATGGGTACCAAGGGCAGCCGCATATTTTTCTTCTCCGTCCATGCTACAGAGGAGGAGAGCGCAGCGCTCTCCGTGAATGTTTACCTCAAAAATCAGTTCCGCCGTCTTCGCCGCCCCATTCCTTTCGATTTCTCCCGTCTGCGCGTAAAGAGCCGCACGGTGATGGGGAATATGGTGACCAAGAACCCGGTGGAGCGAATAGCCCGCATCATGCCCGCAGCGGCCGAGGAAGGGGAAGCCACGGCCGAGGGGGAGAGTGCGTTGCCCAGTTCTGTGGAGCCGCAGCTTCCTACCCCAACACCTCAGCCTGCGGAGTCTACCGGGGCAGAGCTGCAGGCTCCGCCGCAGCAGCCCGAGGTGGATTTTACACAGTTGGACCTTTTTACTAACCCACAGGATACAGAACACGACCATGAAGAATCGACTTAAGACACTTATACTGGTGGCCGTAGCTGCATTGGCGCTGCCGGTTCATGGGCAGCAGGTGCTGCCTGTTGCCGGGGATGCGAATCACGCTGCTGTGACGGAAACAAACGAGGAGCGCGACCTGCGTATGGCTTGGTGGCGGCAGGCGAAGTTTGGCATGTTTATCCACTACGGGCTCTACTCCGGGCTGGCAGGGGAGTTTAAGGGCAAGCCCGGAGGTGCGGAGTGGATTCAGACCAACCTAGGGCTGGATACGGACACCTATGCTGCGGAAGCCTTACCGCTTTTTTGTCCTAAGCCCGGTTGTACCGAGGCTTGGGCAGATTTGGCCGCCAAGGCCGGTTGCCGCTACATGGTGCTCACCTCCAAGCATCACGATGGTTTTGCGCTTTTCGATACACCGACTTCGGACTATACCTCGGCCAAGGCAGTGGGGCGCGATATCGTGCGCGAGTTTGCCAACTCCGCCCGCAAGCGTGGTATGCAGGTGGGACTCTACCACAGTGTTATAGACTGGCACCACCCCGCATACGACAATACAATCTGCCCCGACCTCTGTTACCCCGTGAATCAGGCCAAGATGCTTCGCGAGAAAGGTATACCACGAGACCAGGCCGCCTACCAGAAATATCTGCACGAGCAGGTGCGTGGCCTGATGTCCGACTACGGCACTATCGATATCATGTGGTGGGACTACTCGCAGGGTGCGGCTGAGGGTGAGCGGGCTTGGAAAGCTCCCGAACTTATCCGCATGTGCCGCGAGCTCAACCCCGCCGTCATCATGAATAATCGTCTCTATTCCTTCTCGGGCTTCGATGCCTCGCGTGATGGCGTGCAGCTCGACCTGCGCTGCGGGGACTACACCACGCCCGAGAAGCGAATCCCGGCCAAGGGGTATCCCGGCATAGACTGGGAGGCTTGCATGACTGTGGGCGACAAATGGGGCTACAATCGCTACGATGTGAATCTCAAAACACCGGCTACCGTTATTCGCCAGCTCCAGCAGTGTGCGGCAAAGGGGGGCAACCTTTTGCTCAATATCAACCCCATGGCAGATGGTACGGTTCCTCCGGCCGTGGAGGAAGTGTTCCTGCGTGTGGGGAAGTGGATGGAGCAGAACGGCGAGGCTATATACGGAAGCTACCCTATAAACGAGATAACGTTGCCCGAGGGCTGGATGGGCTGCATGGTGTACGAGGATACCTACCTCTTCCCCCCTTCGCTGGTGACGGAAAACGCCGTGGAGTTGCTGATACCTGCCTATGAGATAGACTCTGTAGAGCCGGAGGTGCTCGGGCAGCCGGACTGCAAGGTGACGGTGGAGCGTATTGAGCTTCCCGGCAAGGAAGAGCCTCGCGCCTTTATGAAGTTTGTGATTCCTGCTTCGGCTTGGCAGAATGCTGTGGAGGGGCTTCCCGTTCTCCGCCTTATCAACACGCACTGAGTTTGCCTTTATGTTTGCGGTGGCTGTTTATCCGCTCCCTTTTCTTCTGGGAAAACAATATATGCTCTCTGCGGTGCTGAGCGAAACCGCCGACACGGTGCTCTATGCTGCTATGCAGAAGGATATGCGCCGCGAGGTTGTGGTGGAAAGTCTGCGCCCGTCCGCCATGCAGGATTCTGTGCGCGTGAAGCAATTTCTTGATACGGCTCGCGCGCAGGCGCGCATAGGCGGCGGTCCTATAGCCTCCACTCTGGAGCTGCTGTGTGCCGAGGATACTTGGCACATCGTCCGCGAGCGTGTGGAGGGTGCCCCCTTGGATGTAATGGTGGCAGAAGGGCGAAAGCTCCCGGCGGCCACAGTGTGTGAGCTCATGCAGATGCTTTGCCGCATTTGCATAGCTATGGATATAGAGGGGCTTGCCGGAGCGGATTTCTTGTTGCAACACCTCTACTACATGAATCCCGGTTTCCGCTTGCGCAATCCTGCTCTGGGTGGCAAGCGCTCCCGCACCTCCAGTCGGCGCGTTCTCACAGCCGCGGCCTCTGATCTCCTGCAGCTCGTGGATGCGGCCTCTCCTTTTTCCGCTGAACTTTGCGATATCTTTTTGCGTATGCGCTACCCCTCCAACTGGACGCCCCTTAGCCCTCTCTACTACGACGAGGAGCTTGTGCGCCTCCAAGAGCGTTTCGCTCAGCGTGTCTGAGCGGCCGGAGTACTGAGCGAAAGATGAACGTAGCTGGCATACTGCGCGAACTTACTTGTAGGTGTTGCAGCGGTTGAGCCAGCCGGCGAGCCAGCGTTTCTCCCCCCTTGCTGCGGGAGAATTTGCCACACGCCGCCGCATCACTACAGAGGCGGCGCGTGAGAACTCGCCCGTGGCGGCTCGTCCCTGCGGGGTGCCGCGCATTTCTTCCAGTACTTGCAGCAGCCCCCAGCCCTGCCCGTTGTATCGCTCAGTGGGTTTGAGCCCCTCGCCCTTGAAATTCACATAGTCCACTAGGCAGTAAAGCCCTTGAGTCGTTGCAGCTAAGGCGTTGTAGCGAGCTTGTATGACC
>JAZNTO010000025.1:0-4221 GCA_045591805.1 Akkermansia sp.
CCATAATCTGGCGCTTATCGTACTTCTCCTCGATGCGCATGGCTAAGAAGATTTCCACGATTTTGCGCTCATACCTGCTACCACCGCGAGCTTGGGTGCGGCGCTCCAAATCGTATGCATTTCGAGCAAGTTGCTGAGTGATAGTGGATGCCCCTTGGTTTGCCCCGCCGGCGGAAAGCGCCTCCAGCGCAGCTCGCAAAATACCGACCGGGTCGTACCCATTGTGACGCCAGAAGTTCTTGTCCTCCTGAGCCACGAGCGCATCTATCATACTGTGAGAAATCTCGTCGTATGTCACATAGCTGCGATTTTCATCGAAAATACGCCCAATCTCCACACCCTCGCGGTCGAAAATAATGCAAGGATGATCCAGATTGTTGATATCTTCCAGATTAAACTCGTTCGCCCATTTCTGGTACTTTGCAGTAAAGATATTAAAGCCCACATAACCGGCCACAGCACACATGAGCATAAATACGGAAGCCACGATGGTAAGACGCAGCAAAACACGCTTCCACCGGCTACCGGCTCGGGCAGCAACCTCCCTACGCGGCGCCCTGCTGCGTCTGCGAGTTTCCGCCTCCTTGCGGCGGTTCTGGTATTCATCGAGGTCGTCCATGCTCTTCTATGGATAGGATATCACATGCCTCCCGGCATTTCAAGGCACAAATGGAGGGATTCCGTCAGTTTTGGGTTCGGATGTACTGTCGGTGCGCAACCGGATGAGCCCCACATACGCCACGGCGGCCACAAGAAGTCCGGCAATCGTAGAAATACCTGCAGGCAAAGTAATATAACAATCCTTGGCACTAAGCAGATAGGTCGTGCACATGGTCGTCATGAACAGCGCGGGAAGTGTCGCTATCCAATGAAAACGCCCGCGCATACGCAGCAACACCGCCAGCGTCCACAGAGTAAAGCAGGACAAAGCCTGATTTGCCCAGCCAAAGTAACGCCAGATGACGCTGAAATCTACATTTGCAATGATGATAACAAGAGCAAAAAGAGGCAGTGCTATAAGCAGGCGCTTGCAGGAAGATGCCTGAGAAACATGAAAAATATCCGCCACCATGAGGCGGCAGCAGCGCATAGCAGTATCCCCGCTAGTGATGGGTAGTACCACAACCCCCAGCACAGCAAGCACCGCTCCCACCGAGCCCAGTAGAGTGGTACAGGCTTGATTCACAGCAATAGCGGGATTGGCCAGTATGAGTTGGCGAAAGAGAATGCCCTCTTGCCCGGCGGCGGCTAGCTGCGGCACAAGCTTACCGCTCTCGGATGCCACCAGCACATAATCCGTAGGCATATTGCCGAGACTCAGCCCCACAGTACACCACACAAGCGCCACCAGCCCCTCCACAACCATGGCTCCGTAGAACACAGGACGCATAGCACGAGCCTGCGAGAGGCAACGCACCATCATGGGGCTTTGGGTGGCATGAAAACCGGAGATAGCCCCACATGCAATCGTGACGAATATCATGGGCCATACCCCGAGCTGCTGGGGGTGGAAATTTGTGGTAAAATCCAGCTCCGGCAGCACCTCAACCCCACTGCTGCATGGTAACGAAACAGCCAAACTCAACGCCATGAAGATGAACAGCACTCCAAAAATCGGGTAAATACGGCCGATAATCACATCTATAGGTAATACGGTAGCCAGAAAATAATACCCCAGGATGACAACACTCCACCAAAGAACCGATATATCGCTAAACAGGGCGTGCAGCATTCCGGCCGGCCCCGTAGTAAACACTACGCCTACCAGCAACATGAGCAAAATACACAACGCGCGCATCACATAACGTGCCCCCCTGCCCAGATAGCGACCTACTAGCTCGGGCAGGTTCTCGCCACCATGCCCGGCACTGGCAGCCGCAGCCATAAAGTCATGCACAGCCCCGGCCAATATACAGCCAAGAACAATCCACACCAAAGCCACCGGCCCGAACAAACACCCGGCAAACGCCCCGAAAACAGGCCCCAAGCCGGCTATGTTCAGCAGCTGAATCATGAACACTCGCCATGTCGGCATCGCTACATAATCCACCCCATCCGCGTACTGGCGGCACGGCATCTGCATGCTGAAATCCACACCATACACTTTCTCTGCTACGCGGCCGTATACCATGTATCCCAGCACCAACAGCACCGCACAGCCCAAAAAAACGAACACCCCGTTCATGATAATGCCTCTCTTTATTTCTTTGTTTCGCCCAATGCAGTTTTACCGGAGCCGGACTTAGGAACGTAGGCAGGCTCTCCCTTTTCTTCTCGCGGCACCACCCAGCGTTTGATAGCCCCTTCCGCATACGCCGCATATATGGAGTTGGGGTCTATGTTACGCATTTCCGTATATATAGCACGCAGGCGAGCTGCCGAGCCGCCGTTGCGGCGTACATGGCCGGAGTATGCTGCCAGTATCTCTTGGCGTTGCCGGCGGGAATAATAACCCTCGGCTATGAGGGAACGCATGTATTTGGCAGCAGCCTCCAGGCTCATGGTCTGCATTTTCTGGCCGACTTCCAACATGCCGGTAGCATTCGTAGAGAGACTTCCCAGCCCCGTGGCAGCCCCGCTCCCCAGCGGGTTGGCAGGCATTTGGATACCCGGCATATCAGCAGCCTCGGCCAAGGCGTTTATCCTGCGTTTTCCACTGGCAGCTCGCGCTTTCTTGAGGCTCTTTTCCTGCTCTATGTAGGAATCCAGTATCTGCTCCAGAGCCGCACCGGCTGTTTCGGGATCTTTCATCTGCTCCGCCCCCTGCACCACTCCTCGCAGGTTACCGCTGCCATCTACCACTGCCAGGCAGGGATAGCTCCAAATACCGGCAGGAAGTCCGGCATCCCCCATAATTTTTTTGTACTCGCGCATCTCCTTCTCATTCGGAAGCTGATACACCGGCACAGCCAGAAACACCGAGCCGCGAGTATATTTCATGATTTTACGTTTTTTTACGAAAAGCTCGTGCTTCTCCAAACTCACCTTGTCGTAGTTTGCGCCATAGCAAAAGAGCACCACAGGCTTGCGCTCGGAGGCGTTGGAAAGTGCTTTCTGATATTCCCCGGCATGCAGCACAGGTGCAGTAAGCTGCACAAATATCAACACCAGAAAAAAAACATATCTCAACATTGTCTTGTATCTCCGGGGTCAGGATTTTTTACTATCTTTGCTCTTTTCATTGAGCGGCTTTCCATACACATAGAAGCCCACTATGGCCGACTCCCACTTGTCGCCATCTCGCAGCAGACGCACAAAACGCGCGCAGGGTGCAGCCTTGCGAAGGTCTGCCCGCAACACAGCCCCCGAGACTTCCGGTTTTATGTTTACCGGCTCCCAGTTCTGCCCGTCATCGGACACTTCTATCTTGAAATCTCTGTCGCGTCGCGCCGCTTCGCTGAACAGGCACACCAGCCCGCTAAGGCGAGAGTTATTCTCCAGCTCCACGCGCATGCCGGAAGACCCCTCGAACTTAGCCGGTATGTTGCCACCGCTTTTCTGCAACACAGCCCAGTGCAGGCAGGACTGCGTTGTCTGTGCCTCCGTGAGCGTAGTTGCCGTGAGAATAAGTCCCTTCTGAGAAACTATCTTACCGGGGAATCCGCGGAACTTAAACTTATTCTTGGGGAACATTTTCTTGCATTTGCGCTGAGCCAACTTGCCGATAGCCTGAAAAGTGCGTTTATCGCCGTTGGAAGCTGCTGCATATGCAGCCTCTCCCAGAGCCGCCCAAGTGGCATCGATTGTCTTCTTCGTTGCTCTGGCGCGGCTCATTGTCTTAATAATGAGCTCGCTAAACTCCTCCTGCAGCTTTTCATTTTCTTCATCGCTCCCGGGCACAGAAGCTATAAAGTCCAGCCCCCAAGAGAGCACTGCGCCGGAATAGTCCGGCTTATCCATAAGGATATTGAGCGCCTCTTTCATGTATGCGAGCTGTTCCTCGGGGGTAGTACAGCCGGCCATCTGGGCGTTGAGCAGCGGGGTAATATCCCAACGATTTGTGCCGAAAGTTTTACACTTCTTGAAAAAGGCTTCATACATTTTATTGCGCGCACGGCGGTTCGGCTCCAGTGGCAGAAGGTGCGGGTATACATAGCGGCTCAGCATGGTTGCCGCACAGTTGTGGAACTTCACAGCCATGGTATCCACAAGTCTGTCGTGCATTTCCTTCCACTTTTCCTTGTTCTGCGGAGCCTTTTGTTTGAGATAGCCGGCATAAGC
>JAZNTO010000026.1:0-5286 GCA_045591805.1 Akkermansia sp.
GCGTATAATACGCCGCATATTGTGAGCACGAAAACGAAAAACGAGAATTGGAGCAGCAACTTGGGCGTGGTGCTGGCTGTGGCCGGCAGCGCGATTGGTTTCGGCAATTTCCTGCGTTTCCCCGGGCTGGCGGCTCAGTACGGCGGCGGCGCATTCATGATAGCGTACTTCTGCGCTTTCCTGCTGATGGGGATACCGCTCAGCTGGGTGGAGTGGGCCATTGGCCGCAAAGGCGGCAGATTGGGCGGGCACAGCTCGGCCTCTATCTTCTACCTCATATCGCAGCAAAAATGCTGGAAGTATCTGGGGCTGGTGAGCGTCATCGTACCGCTGGCTATCAGCATGTACTACATCGCCTTGGAGGGCTGGACGCTCGGCTACGCTTGGCACACTGCTGTGGGCGACCTGAACCTGACCACCACAGCAGAATACGGCGCATTCTTCGAGAAGTTCACCGGGCAGAGCGGGGACGGCAGTGTATTCTCCGGTGGGGAAAGTACACTGCTCATCTTTTTCCTGCTGGCACTGGCGGCGAATTTTTACCTCATCTACCGCGGGGTGAACAAGGGCATAGAGTGGTTCAGCAAAGTGAGCATGCCCATTCTTGTCATCACGGCCCTCATCATCCTGGGGCGAGTGCTCACCATGGGCACACCGGATGCCGCCCACCCGGAGCGCAATGTAAACGAGGGTCTGGGCTACATGTGGAACCCGAACAAGGTGATGCTGGTAGATACCGCCAAGGACAAAACAATCGGCATGGTGCCGGCCAATGCAACGGCAGAGGAGGAAGCCGCCCTTGTTTCGCGCCTGCAGCAGGAATATCCGCAGGCCGCCATTCGGAAGGAGGAAATCACGCTGCTGAAGGGGCTCCAAAACCCGGAGATGTGGATTACGGCTGCCGGACAAATCTTCTACTCGCTTTCCATTGGTTTCGGTATCGTCTGCACCTACGCCAGCTATGTACGGCGGCGCAAGGACATTGCTCTGGGCTCTATCACCGCCAATGCCGCCAACGAGGTAGCAGAGGTGGGCCTGGCAGGCATGATGATTATCCCCGCTGCAGTCTCCCTGCTGGGTGTTGCGGCAGCAGCGGGCACCAGCACCTTCGGCCTGGGCTTCAACGTGCTGCCGCAGGTGTTCAACAGCATGCCGGGCGGCCGGTTCTTCGGCACGCTCTTCTTCGTGCTGCTCTCCATCGGTGCCATTACCAGTGCCATCTCTATCACCCAACCGGCAGTGGCCTTTGTGGAGGAGTTCTGGAACCTGCGCCGCGTGCAGAGCGTGAGTCTCATAGCCCTGCTGCTGGGAGTAGGCTCGCTCATGGTTATCTGGTTCACGGACGGCCTGCTGGCGCTGGATACGCTGGATTTCTGGCTGGGCACCATGAGCCTGTATGTAAGCTCGGCGCTCTTCCTCATCGTATTCCGCTGTGTGTGGGGCACACCGTCCGGCCTGGCAGAGCTGCGCAGCGGGGCACTCATGCCGCTGGGGCGTTGGATAGCCATCCTCATCAACTGGGTGACACCGGCCATCATGGTAGCTATCTTCCTGGCTTGGCTGTACCAGAACCTCTTTGTGAAGCAGAGCTACCACATCACCAACCTGCTGGAGGGTAAGCTCGGTGCCATTTTCCCGCTGCTCTGGGTCGTGTTCGTAAGCATTTTCTTCTGCTTCATCGCGCATACCTCCCGGCGTTTCCGACACAACAACAAAGAGCTCGAGACTAAATACGAGCGCGAGCCTTTCTCGTAACCCCCCCCCCCCCCTCACCAACCTCTCCACAAAAAACACAAAAACAGAAAACTGGAATACCAACCTGGGCGTCATGCTGGCTGTGGCCGGCAGTGCCGTAGGTTTCGGTAACTTCCTGCGCTTCCCCGGGCTGGCTGCCCAGTACGGTGGCGGCGCATTCATGATAGCCTACTTCTGCGCTTTCCTGCTGCTGGGTATACCCATCAGCTGGGTGGAGTGGAGCGTGGGTCGCAAGGGCGGCAGCTTGGGTACACACAGCACAGCCGCCATCTTCTACCGCCTCTCCGGCTCCCCGGCCTGGAAGTATCTGGGTATCATGGGGGTACTGGCTCCGCTGGCTCTGGCTATGTACTACATCTACTTGGAGGCCTGGACTCTGGGCTACGCCTGGCACACCGCCACGGGCGATTTGAGCCTGAGCAGCATAGAGGAGTACGGAGCATTCTTTACGAACTTTGTCGGCCTGCCCGGAGACGGCCATATCTTCACCGGGGAGAGCAGCGCGCTCATCTTCTTTGTGCTGGTGGCGCTGGTGAACTTCTACCTCATCTTCCGGGGCGTGAGCAAAGGTATAGAGTGGTTCTGCAAGTGGAGCATGCCGGTGCTGCTGGTCATCTGCGTGGTCATTCTGGCTCGAGTGCTCACCATGGGCACGCCGGACGCCGCCCACCCGGAGCGCAATGTAAGCCAAGGCTTGGGCTACATGTGGAACCCGGACAAGATAGTGCTGGTGGATTCCGCCAGCAATACCACTCTCGACATGGTGCCGGCCGGTGCCACCCCGGCCCAGAAAGAGCAGCTTATCGAAAAAACTCGCAAGGCAAATCCGGAGGCCGTAGTAGAAGCGCGCCCCATCTCCATACTGCGCGGCCTGCTCAACCCGGAGCTGTGGCTGGCTGCGGCCGGGCAGGTTTTCTTCTCCCTTTCCGTAGGCTTCGGCACGGTGTGCACCTACGCCAGCTATGTGCGTAGCCACAAGGATGTAGCGCTCAGCTCGCTCACAGCAAACTCTGCCAATGCCGCGGCGGAGGTGGGTCTGGCTGGCATGATGATTATCCCCGCAGCGGTAGGGCTTCTGGGTGTGGCAGCAGCAGCCACCACCAGCACCTTCGGGCTGGGTTTCAACGTGCTGCCGCTGGTATTCCACAACATGCCGGGCGGGCAATTCTTCGGCACGCTCTTCTTCCTGCTGCTCTTCATCGCAGCGGTCACCAGTGCCATCTCCATGCTGCAGCCCGGTATCGCCTTCCTGGAGGAGTTCTGGGGACTGCGCCGCATGCAGAGCGTCACCCTCCTGGGGCTCATCCTCACCTGCGGCACCCTGCTGGTAGCCTGGTTCACCACCGACTTGCTGGCTCTGGATACGCTGGATTTCTGGTTCGGCAACATCTCACTCTACCTCACAACAGGTCTCTACCTCTACCTCTTCAACGTGGTATGGGGCACAAAGCAGGGCATGACCGAGCTGCGCCATGGTGCCGCCATGCAGGTGCCGCACGTTGTGGGCACCATCATCGCTTGGGTTACTCCGGCCATCATGCTGGTTATCTTTGCCGCCTGGGTGTTCCAAAACATCGTGGATAAGCCCTGCGCCCACATCTCCAACATACTGGACATGAAGCCCGGTGCCATCTTCCCGCTCGTGTGGGTATTGCTGGTGGCCGCCTTCTTTGGCTTCGTCATCCACACTTCCAACCGCTTCCACAAGCGCAACAAATAATCCTAACCTCACACCATAAATACTTATGACACTAGCCGGTATCATCACCATGGTGCTCTCATGCGGTATCGTATGGGGCCTGTTTATCGTCTGCTGCACCAAGCTCATCAAGAGCGATAAGCAGGAGGACTGATTCAACGCAAAAAAGTCTGATTCCGGGGGCGAATTTTCTTGTAAAATTCGCCCCCTTTCTGTTATACTGCGGGCATGCTCAGATACTTGCTTTGCCTGTTTGCCTTGGTACTACCGCTTGCAGCGCTGGAAAAACCGCGTGCCATTGTGCTTTTTTATACGGATGACCTAGGGTACAACGACACCTCTACCTACGGCTGTGCCCAAGTCCCCTGCCCCAATCTGGACAAACTGGCAGCCGAAGGCCTGCGCTTTACGGATGCGCATAGCACACACTCCGTCTGCACCCCCTCCCGCTACTCCCTGCTTACCGGAGAATATGCCTGGCGGCGCAAGGGCACGGGTATTCTACCCGGGGATGCCAAGCTCATAGTCCCTACCAAGACAGAGCGTGCCAACCTGCCCTCCCTCTTGCAGCACGCCGGCTACCGCACCGCCGCCATCGGCAAGTGGCATCTGGGGCTGGGTCGCGGTGAGGCTCCTACGGACTGGAACAAACCCATCTCCCCCGGCCCCAACGAGGTGGGCTTCGACCACGCTTTCATACTGGCAGCCACCGGCGCCCGCGTGCCCTGCGTCTACCTGCAAAATGGCTCGGTAGTGGGGCTGGACCCCACAGACCCCATAGAGGTGAGCTACAAAGCCCCCTTTGCCGGCGAGCCGCTGGGCAGCACCCACCCGCAGCTGCTCAAACCCCACGCCCGCAGCAACGGCCCGCAGCACAACTGCGCCCTTATCAACGGCATCCCCCGCATCGGCTATATGAAAGGTGGCAAGGCAGCCCTGTGGAAAGACGAAGACATGGCTGATAGGCTTACGGACGAGGCCATACGCTTTATCGCAGAAAGCGCTCAGCAAAACAAACCCATCTTCCTGTATTTCGCTACAAACGACATCCATGTGCCGCGCGACCCACACCCTCGCTTCATCGGCAAAAGCGGCATGGGTATCCGCGGGGATGTCACCGTGCAGATGGACGATTGCCTGGGACGCCTGCGCGCGGCTCTCTCCGAACACGGCTACAGCGACTGCCTCTTCATTTTCAGCAGCGACAACGGCCCCGTCATCAACGATGGCTACTTCGACGGCTCCATACGCCACTGCAAAGGCCACAACCCCGTAGCTCCCATGAGCGCAGGCCGCTGGCGAGATGGCAAGCTTACCGGCGGGAAATACGGTATCATGGAGGGCAGCACCCGCGTACCCTTCATCGTCTCTTGGCCCGGGCATACCGGGGTGGGAGACAGCGCTGCCCTGCTGAGCCAGGTGGATTTAGCCCGCACTCTGGCAGAGCTGGCCGGGGTAGACGTGCCGGCAGGCGCCTTGCCGGACAGCCGAAACATACTCTCAGCCCTCTTGGGTAGAGAGTCCGCAGGCGCTCCGGACATCGTAGAGAGCAACAACGGCGGCATCCTCGCCCTACGCCAAGGGCGCTACAAGTACTACCATAGCGGCAAAACAGAGCACCTCTTCGACCTCTCTACAGACCTACAGGAGCAGCACAACATCGCCGCTCAGCACCCGGAAATCGTGCAACAGATGAGAACCCGCCTCCGACAAATCCGCTCACAGAGCGAGTGATGCCGCGGCATGAGCCGCTCAGCTCCAAAACTTGGCGGTTTCGTGGCACTTTTTGGCGCTTTTTGGCGCTTTTTTGGCGCTTTTTGGCGCTTTTTGGC
>JAZNTO010000027.1:0-27107 GCA_045591805.1 Akkermansia sp.
CCTGCACCGGCCGACCCCGAAGTACCGGAGCCTGCACCTGAGCCTGCACCTGAGCCCGCGCCCGAAAATCCTGAGACGGCGAAAACTCCCGCCACCCCCGAGCCGGGTGGCATCCCCGCCGAGCTGCCGACAGATACGCCCACAGCTGAGCCTCCCACACAGGAAACGCCTACAGCTCTAGCAGCCGTGGCAGAAAGCATGATTCCGACTATTGTAAATGCCGGGAGTGTATTGCCGGAGGACTTGCTTTGCCTGCTCGGCAATACGCCTGCAGAGCTGAGCGGGGTGGAATACGAAGTCGTGCCGATAGGCACTAATACCGCGGGCGTAGCTTCGACCTCTCTACCCCGGGAGGCCAGTGACGCCAAGCTTTGTATTGTCCCCACGGATACTCCGGGAGAGTGGAAGTTATTTCCAAAGACAGCAGAGCAAAACACGCAAGCTGATACTTCCGTGCGCCTCAGCACCCAAGACGGCAAACTGCAGAACATCGTCTACAACCGCCTGCCGGCGGCTATACGCCTCAAGGTAAAGAACAGCAGCAATATCCTTTGCACCTACATCCTGATACCGGAATGCAAGGCGCATCTACGCGGTAGTATAGCCAAGATTGAGAAAGAGGCTCCGGAGAATCTGCGTATTACCCCGGAGAGCCTCACCTTGGTACGCCACGGACAGCATGCACAGCTCTACAGGCTGGATTTTCGACCGAACAAAGGCTTTACCCGGCTCAACAAGACGCGCCCGCTCAATTTGGACAGCGAGTTGCAACTACAGTTGCCCGGATTCACCCACAACCACTGTATTGTAGAGCCCGCAGAGGGGTACAAGTGCAAAGGTACAGCTCTCTCCTCCACCGACGCGCCTGCCGATATTCGGAAGCTGAGCATCAGCAGAACGTACAACTTTGAAACACCCATGCTCAAGGCATTCCTGCAAGCGGGCAATGTAAGCTGCTGCGGAGAAAAGCCGGACGGAGCGGAGCACCTAACACTCGCTTCGTTGTACAGCATCGCCGCCGAGAAGAACAGCACACTGAGTGCTGCCGGGCTTAACACGCAGGTGGACAGGTATTTCAAACTCTTCCATAACGACTATTTTGCTGAGCAACTCCGCCGGATTTTCAACGCCGAAAGCTACCTCTGGCTTACACAGGATGAGGCGAAAGGCGGCAAGGGAGGCCACCAAGCGCGGCGCCGCATCACTAAGCTGCTGAAAGACAAAGATACACTCCGTCTTATACGCACCCGAATCTGCGATGTTCTCAGCAACGTAAGCGCGCAGAGCTATAGCCGCCAATACGAGCGCTTGACGCAGAGCCGTGCCGTATCCCTGTTGCTGAGCCTGCGAAATGTCGAGCTGACGCCGAATGGAGAGCTTACATGGTATTTTGTGCTCGAACCGCTCACTGAATAAATGGCAGGAAAAAGAGACCAGACCCGGCAGCGAACACTGCGCCGCTACGCCCTGGCAGGCAATTTGAAAGCTGTCAGGAACCTCCTGCTGCAACAACTGGAAGCCAACCCGGACGACCGCGAAAGCCGCGATGAGCTGGAACGTCTGGAGAAAGGACTCCCCCTCCGAATTTGTGAAAGCGCAAAACAGCGCCGCGCCCGGGAAGCGACAGAGGCAGACGCAGAGCTCCGGCGCCACATGCAGGCTTTCCCGGAATCCTCCTTCTCCACCGCCAATACGGAAAAACTACTCCGACTGCGCCGGTCGCTGCAGGAAAATACAAGCACTCTTCGGCAAGCAGGTATTCAGGAAGCACCGGCTCAGAGTCAATACCGCAAAGCTCTGCAGCGGGAGTGTCGCCGCCGCGGCGTGGGGAGGCTGCGCCGCTTCGGCATGTGGGGGCTCTTGCTGGTGGCCGTGGCAGCTCTGCCGGCCGGAATCGGGGTTCTTTGTCACAAAAGAGCGCACGATTTGGAGCGCGAGCTCAGCCAAGCGCTGAAAAGCGCCGGCGCCGAAAAAGTACAAAATCTTATCCTTGTGGCAGACACTTCCATAAACCGCCTTTTCTGCCCGGAGCTGGAAGAAGACATACGCGAGGCCAACGCCTGGCTTGCCGAGATAAAAAGGCGCAAACGCGAGCTTGAAAAGCATATTGAACGCATCGAAAAAGGGAACGGTACCATATCCGGCATGCGTCTCTCCCTGCGCGCCGAGATAGAACGAAACCTGGCCGACCTACCGAAGGATTATCGCGAGCTTGAGCGGCGCTGGAATAAACTGTGTAAACGGGAGAGCAGTGCGTTGGAGCAACAAAAAGCAGCTCTCGTGCATGAACTTAGCATGCCTCTGCCTCCCATGCCGGAGTTCACCGGAATCTGCGAGCAGGATTCAGAGGCACTCCGCAACTACCGACACGCCATACAGCAGCGTCTGGCTCTCTACAAGGAAGCACCTGCCAGCTACAAGCTAAGCCCGGAGCTGGTGGCGCCCGTGCAACAGCAGCTTAGCCGGGTGCGGGTTATTCTGAGCGAGATAGAAGCCTACGAAGGCTTGCTCTCGCGCTTGCGACATATACGCACCTATGAGCAGTATCGCAATGCCCTGCAGGACTTCAGCGCCCCACACTATCCACCGGCCACGGAGTTGCTCAGCATCTGCGAGCGGCTTCCGGAAGAGGAGAATGTGCGCAGCCTCATGCGAGACCCCAAGCGCCAATCCGACGAAAAGGAAACGGCTGCAGCCATACAGACATTGCTGAAAAACGGTCCGACCTTTACAAGCGATTATCCGGCTACATGGGAGCAAACTGCGCTCATGGAAGAAATCTTCAAGGCCCCATCGCTCGAAAGACTCCTCATCGAAGCCACCAATGCCGAGGGGCAACGCTGTATCACGGAAAGCAAGCCGTCTGTAGACGCGCAGTATCGCGTTTACCTCCGGCGTTCGGATTTGGATCCGGCGGCCACGGCAAGCAACCGCAATGTATGCTGGGAAGATGCGCACAGTGTCTTGCTGCGCACGATAGATGCACGCCCCCTGCTGCGAGAACTGCAGCTGGATAAATCCAACTTTTTCAGTACAGGCAATATCCCGCAACTGCTGACAAAAATGCTGAACTTCGAGCACCGGCAGTGCCCGGCCTTGGCGCAGGCACTCGTGTACCACCGCCTGTTGCTGCTGGTGTACAAGCACCCGGCCCCCATGCTGACGGGCAGACTCTACAGCCCTACCATGCGACAACACGCAGCCTCGTTCAGCAAGCTTCTGGCCAAGCACCCGGCGCTGGAACTGCGCTCCGGCTGCTGGCTGGAGAACAGCCCGCATATCCTCGCTGCCGAGAAAGACTTTTCTTCTTGGTTCAACCGCAACAAGGGGGCTGACTACACACGCGAGATTCGCGCCCAGTTTGGCTCGCTCATGCAGGTTGGCGTAAAATTTTGCGGCTATATCGACTCCGGCGGTGAGCCGCGCCTCTTCCGCAAGGTGGAAGAAAACAGCACCATCTGGTACCTCTCCGAAGGCGGCTTACAAGCCACACCACTCCGCGAAGCCTCCGGCAACGCAACCCCGCTCTCGCCGGTATTCACAGCCATACGTTAGCCCGCTTGCCATGAATGTAGCCATACTCTCCGACATACACGACCACACAACTCATCTGCTGGCAGCACTTCTGCGGGCGGAAGAACTTGGCTGCACACACCTTCTCTTTGCGGGGGATATGGCGGGGCTCAGCACTTTCCGCACCCTACGTGAGGAATGGCTACATGGAATCGACTTAGTATTCGGCAACAACGAGTTCGACCGCACGAGCTTTCTGCGCTTGGCAGAACAGTTCCACCACACTTGCCACCACGGGGATGCCGGAAGCCTCGAACTGGATAAGCGCCGAATTTTTCTGACTCACTATCCGCATATCGCCCTGCGTGAAGCGCAAAGCGGCGCTTACGATGCAGTATTTTACGGTCACACGCACTGCGCCGAGCAACACCATTGCGGACACACCTTGGTGGCAAATCCGGGAGAAGTAGCCGGCGTGCGCAACACCCCCTCGCTGGCTGTATACAACACGACAACAAACAGCCTGACCCACTACCCTCCGGCATGACATACCTCTGCTACAAGCTCAGTACCCTACCAGCCACAGCTGCCGAAGAGGCTCTGCTGGATGCCTCGGAGCGCGCAGCTTTCGCGAGCAGGGGCAACACATACCTGCGTTGCAGAGCCTGCCTCAAGCGAGAATTGGCGCGCATCCTCGACACGACTCCGGAAAATCTCCGCTTCACAACCGGGCCGCACGGCAAACCCGAGCTGCCGCATAGCCCCCTACACTTCAACCAAAGCCACTCCGGCGAGCTGCTCTGCCTGGCTTTCCACAGCGCCCCCATAGGCGTGGATATTGAAAAACAGCGCCCCAAAGCAGCCTCGGAACGAGTTGCGGCTCGCATCATGTGCTCGCAGCAACTCGCAGCCTGGAAAGCGCGCGGCGCGGACGTCGGGGAGTTTTTCGACTGCTGGTGTGCCGCGGAAGCGCTGGTCAAGCATGCCGGGCTTAGTATCTGGCAAGCCACAGAGTTCCCCTTCCTATGGGTAGCGGGTCATATACGCCCGCTGTATACCCCTGCACCGGATATTCGCCTTTTCTCCCCGGCTCCGGGCTACCATGGAGCCATAGCCTACAGCACCCCCACCGCAACAAAATGATAGATTTCCTCCTCCACATGCCGCTCTTCCACAAAGTCAACAGCGTCTTACTGCTGGCCTCCGCTGCACTTTGCCTGTTGCTGTGGGCGGGAGCTGTCTGCGTGCGTGCAGCTTCGCACAAATTACCCCGCGTCAGCCGCTTTCCCGGCTCCGGATTCCCGAACTTGGCAGATGAGGGGTTCACGCTTCTCTTTGTCGCCTTTTTCACTACGAGTTGCCTTTCCTCGCTCGGGTCTGAGGGGGGGAGTGTTAGTACAAAGCAGGTCTGGCTCTTAAACATCTACCAAGCGCTTCTCTACCTACCTTTTGCGCTGCGTTACATGTCCCTGCCTCCGGCGCAGGGGGCATTTTTCTCCCGCCACCTGCTCACGGTTCTCAAGGCGCTCGTTCTCATCTATGCTTGTTGCATCGCCTTATCTGTGATCGGATTTGACAAATGGTTGGTGAACCTTACAGATACTCCCGTGACCCAAGAGATTACGGATATGATGAAAGAAGATTTCCGACTCAGCACGCGTATCGCGCTCTGCTTCGGCACCATCATCATTGCTCCGGTCATGGAGGAGTTCGCCTTCCGTGGCTTCCTCTACAATATCCTGCGCCAACGCATCGGCATTTTCTCCGCTGCGCTTGCTTCTTCTTTCTTCTTCGCCGCCATTCACATGTCCCTGGTACAGACCCTGCCGCTCTTCTTCTTCGCACTGGCTCAGTGCTACGTGTACGAGAAAACCGGCTCGCTGCGCTTCTGTATCGCCCTTCACGTGCTCTTCAACACTATTTCCAGCATAGCCATCCTCTTCGCTTTCTGATAATCCGCATACCATGCACACACCGCTCAGCAGTCTTGGCGAGAATGCCATTTTGGAGCGCCTGCTCCGGCAACTCACCACACAGGCGCCCATGCTTACCGGCCCGGGAGACGACTGCGCCGTGGTGCCGCGCTGCGAGCAGTGGGACACCCTGCTCAAGACGGATGTGGTGGTGGAAAGCGTGCACTTCCTGCGCGACACAGAGCCGGAGCGTGTAGGCCACAAAGCCCTGGCTCGCGCTGTGTCCGACATAGCGGCTATGGGCGGTATACCGGAGCATGCTCTGGTAACGCTTCTGATGCACCCTCAGCGCTGCGTTGAGTATGCGGAGGGTATCTACCGAGGCCTCAACCGCTGCGCAGCTCGCTACGGCCTTTCTGTAGCCGGCGGCGAAACTTCCTCGCTACCGTACGATGGTATCGTCATCAACATAGCGCTCACGGGTCGCGTTGAACACGGACAGGCTATCCTGCGCAGTGGCGGCCGCCCGGGAGACATCATCTGTGTAAGCGGACCGCTCGGCGGCTCGTTCCCCTCCGGACACCACTTGGACTTCCACCCTCGCATGGAATTGGCTCGCACTTTCATGGAAAAAGGGCCTCGCCCCACGGCCATGATGGATATCTCCGATGGTCTGGGAGCAGACCTTCCCAGACTTGCGGCCGCATGCAACTGTAGCTTCCGACTGGACAAGGCTGCCATACCCTGCAACCCGGGCTGCACTGTGGAACAAGCCATACAGGATGGTGAGGATTACGAACTGCTTTTTACCCTGCCACCGGCTGATTTTGCTACCCTTTCTACCCACGCCCTGCCGGTTAGAGTTTACCCTATCGGCATGCTTTCCACAGATGCCTCTGCACCTCTTCCCGGAGGCTGGCAACACTTCCGCGCATAAGCGCTCATTTTCAATAGCCTAGTTTACACACTTCTAACACAGCGCTACTACGCCCAAATTAACTAAAAATAGTTCAACTAACTAGTGCTACGGCTCTTATGCATATCCATAACAATGTTCCACAGGCACTGACCACCACGCTGACAACTGCGGCATAATTATCAAGTTTAATTAACTTTCCTCGGACGGTATGCCAAAAAAAATAAATTGTCGTGGAACGCCCATAGAACAAGCACTAAGGTATGTCCGGAGGAGCAGAGAAGGTAAAAAAAACTTCCCCGAAAGGCAAAGCCGTGGCATAGTTCTCCCCGCAACACTTCCCCGCCACCAAACCGGCGGGAGGACAAACAAAAGAAAAACGAGGATACAAGCAAATGAACCAAACGGAAAAGGAAAGGAAGCTCTGGGAGGCCATCAAGGAGGATGTCCGGCGCCGGGGCAATGTGGGTGACTATGGGTTCGAGTCTTATATCTCTCAACTTACACTTAAGAGCGACACAGGCACCAAGCTGGTGCTTGAATACCCGGCCGACATGTTTATCGACTGGGTTGAGACTTACTACTCAAACGACATCAAAATATCCGCCGCCTGCGTACTGGATGCCGCTCGCGAGCTGGAGTATGTACCGGCCGGTGCCACAGAAGCCGCCGAGCAGCCGGAAGCCATGGAGCTCCCCATATGCACAGCTCCTCTGCATACACCGAAAGCTCAGAATACCGGCAAGACAAGCACGCCCAAAAAACGCCGTGCCCAAATGAGCACAGGCCTGAATGCAGACTACACCTTCGACGGCTTTGTGGTAGGCTCCAACAGTGAGTTCGCCGTGGCTGCCGCCAAGGCTGTCGTGAATGCCCCCAGCTCCATGTACAACCCTCTCTTCATACATGGAGCATCCGGCTTGGGCAAGACACACCTGCTCCAGGCTATCGGCAACGCTATTCGCGAGAAAGACGACAACGTGCAGGTGCTCTACGTCACCAGCGAAGATTTCACCAATACCTATATCGATGCCATCTCCCGCCAGGGTGAGTCGCTGAGCAACTTCCGCCGCAAATACCGCAAGGCAGACGTGCTTATCATCGACGATGTGCAGTTCCTCTCCCAGAAAGGCAAAACTCAGGAGGAATTCTTCCACACTTTCAACGCTCTTTTTGCCAGCGGCAAGCAGATTATTCTCTCCGCAGACTGCCCCGCAAGCGAAATCACGAAACTGGACGACCGCCTCACCTCCCGATTTGAGCAGGGTCTTACTGTAGCACTCAACGTGCCGGACTATGAGACCCGCCTCGCCATCCTGCGCAAGAAGCGTCGCATGTGGAAATGCGACCTTATCTCTGACGAGGTGCTGGAGTACCTGGCCAAAAACATCACTCGCTCCGTGCGCCGCCTGGAAGGTGCGCTCATACGCTTGGCCACTTTCTCCTCTTTCTCCCAGAAGAGCCCCTGCGTACAGGATGCCCGTGTGCAGCTCAACGACCTCTTCAAGGAAGAGAAAAACACCGGGGACGTCACCATAGCAGACATCCAGCGCCGTGTGGCAGAGGAGTTCAACCTCCGCGTTTCAGACCTCAACGGACGCCGCCGTACGGCAAACATTGCACACCCGCGCCAGCTCGCTATGTATCTCTCCCGTCGCTGCACCCAAAGCTCCCTACAAGACATCGGAGCTGCTTTCGGCGGACGCGACCACGGCACCGTCATCCACGCCGCAAAAACGATCGAGGACAAGATGGCTTACGACCCCACTCTGCGCAACATGGTAGAGCGACTCAGCGCCGCCCTCCGCTGACAAAACTGACGCTTATTTCCCAGTTTTTCAATGAAAACCGCTTTTCCTATCAGAAAAAGCGGTTTTTCACTTGACGCCCCTATACTCTATATGATATATAGACATGCGTACAAGCTATGATGAGAATCTCTACCAAGGGGCGCTATGCCCTGCGCATAATGATAGACCTCTCTCACCAAGAGGGAGGTCAGCCGGTTTCGCTTCGTTCTGTCTCGGAGCGTCAGGACATCACTCTCAAGTATATGGAAGGCATCATGACGCACCTGCTGCGAGCCGGACTGGTGGTGAGTGCCCGAGGCAAAGCCGGTGGCTACTACCTGGCACGCTCCCCCAAGGATTACACCATATACGAAATCCTGAAAGCAGCGGAGGGCGATTTATCCACAGTACACTGCCTCTCCACACCACAGAATTTCTGCCCCATGCACAAGGAGTGTAACACTCTGCCGCTCTGGACAGGGCTCCAGAACGTCATCCGCGACTACCTCTCCGGCTACACGCTCGATGACCTGAAAGGCGAAAAAGGGAAGCAGTTCTTCTGCGACAAACTGCACTTCAGCGAGACTCCCTCACCGGACGCAACAGAGTAAACAACACTTCCCACCCCTTTACAACCTCCCCGGTAGCCCCAGCTCCCGGGGAATCTTTTTGCAGGAGCAGAAGCTGCTCCTGCTCATAACTCAGCATATAAGCGAAGCTTCTTCCACAACATCGGGCGGCCAGATCCCCCGCTCTGCCATAAAGCTCTCCCAAGCTATGAGAATCTGCTCGAAAACGACGGGATTTACCTCGAAATGCGTAAGCGTATGGTCGCCGGATGGGCACAACACCAGCTCGGCATCGTTTCCGAAAGCTCGCCACTCCTCGCAAAACCACTCGTGCATGCCATAGTCCTGCAGAGGGTCTGACATGCCCTGCGCGCAGAAAAGCGGTGGCAAACCGCGCCGAAGAAGCGCCGCCGGATTTATGGAATCCGGAGCGGAAACTTCCGCCTTCACATTCAGCAGGCGAGCCTCGGGGGCATGCACATCCACCAAGCCGCGAAAAATAGCCACCGCAGCCGGTTGCAGCGGCAGCACATCCCTACTGCCGGGTTTCCACCAGCGGCGAGTCTCCACCGGCGGCTGCATGGCAGCATTGAGCGCCATGAGCCCTCCGGCATCCGCACCGGCCAGAGCGATGGCGTCCTGATCCACCCCAAGCGCCGCGGCATTGGCATGCAGCCACTGCCAGGCATCCAGCGCATCGCGTATGATATCCTGCGCTCCTACATCGTACCCGGCGTGCGTGCGATACTCCGGCAAGACACAAACAACCCCACGGCCGGACAAGTGCATAGCCCAAGCCTCGAACTCTTTGCTTGTCTCCAATGCCCACATCCCACCATGGAAAAACATGACAGCCGGCAGAAAGGCCGTTACCTTGTGCCCGGGCGGCGCATAAATAGCTGCGCGTAGTTGCACTCCATCCGCAAAACGCTTCCATACCACAGTAGACGCCTGCGGGGGGACTTCTTGCGCCGAGTTCTGGGAAAATGCCGTCATACAGTACAGACAGTATGCTATTTTCTTGCCAAAAAGGCAAGCCTGTAGTAGGTTATAAACAGTTATGAGAGCAAATTTTTCTGTTTTAGTCGCCATAGCTTGCGTGTTTACCCTTGGAGCCGGAGCTGCAACCCCCGCAGCAATCGAGGCTGAGCTCAAGCGCAGAGCCGCCCGGAAACAGGCAGAAACACCTGTTATTGTTTCAACAGAATTCACCGTACCGGATCAGGAAAAAGCCCGTATTACCACAGAAACTGTCTACAATACCTGGCGTTTGAGCATGGTGCGCGGCAGCGAGTCCGCCTGGCGCTCCACCACCTCCAACTCCCGCCAGATGAAAGTTCGCAACCTCATCGTCTCTCAGCGTGGTAAATTCCCCGTGGATTTCTTCCGCTCAACGCAAGACACCCCCAAACTGGATAACTTTGCCTATGTCGGTTCCCTGATGGGCTGCAATGGCTACACCATGGCCAGCACCTACGTAGGGCAAGTGCAACTCGGCGACGGGAAAATTGAAGAAAATGCTTTTGTGCTCGAATTCGTATTCGAAGGCAACCGCTGGAAACTGGACCAAACACGCTTCTTCAACCTGAGCCGACTGCCGGAGGTGCGCAAGAAGCTCCACAACCGCGATCTCAGCGTGCTCAAGGAGAACGATGGTTTCCAGCCCTACATGTACATACCCACCACGCCCCCGGCATGCAATGCGCCGGAACTTATCGGCAAGGTGTTTGTGGACTGCCCCGGGCGAAATGTGGAAATGACCATCAACGGCATATCCATGCACTCTTTCGACGATGAGCGGCGCGCAGATGTCATATCCGGCGGTCTCAAGCGAGGAGCAAACACTATTTCGTACAAGATACTGGATAGAGAAGGCCTCCAAAAGCCCTCCATGGCCATAGGTCTCTTCGTTGCCCCCGAAACACCGGGCAACTCCCCCGTCTGCGTTTTCGACCACATTCTCGATGCCTCCGACAATGCCGAGGGCGGCTCCTTCACCTTTGTCATCCGCAACGAACACATCGCCTCCATGAACCCCAAATTCCAAGGCGAAAAACCACAGCCCTACCACGCTGTACCCCTTAAGCAGAAATAAGGGCAAAATCTTACGCCCCGGAACCGGGCTCAATGCGACCACCGCTAAGGCAGGGGCTAAACAGCTTACCTGTTGCGCAGGTTTTACAGCCTGGGCGCGGCTGCGTTGAGTTGCATGTTGATTTCTTTCTGCCTCTGTTGCAGGGGCTTCAGGTTGGATTCCTGACGTGCGACTTTTTCGCGCGGAGCCATGTAGAGGCGGCGATACGCAGAAACACGGCTTACAAGCAGGTTCTCGATAAGCTCATGGCCGCAGCTCTTGAGGTTCTTCTGCAAATCAAGGGAAAGTAGAACGACATCCCGACATATTCCGCGAGCAGCCAGTATGTGAAGCAGTGACCCGATAATCCAGACTGCGCCGGACATTCCCAGTGCACACCATGCCGGGAAATCCATCCCTAGCGCACCAAAGATTCCGGCCATGAACAGGAGGAGACATATACCGGCGCAGCACAGGCACATCCACCATATCTGCCCAAGGAAAACACGCCCGTACTCCGTGCGCAGTTTCATCTGCGAGAAAGGCTTGTAGAGCTCTCTGCCCATGCGGACGCGCAGCTCTGCGAGGTCGGCGGCCAAGGCATCTGCCGGGAATTCTCCTATATCGCACTCGAGCGTTTTTTTCATGCGGGGGCGAACGCTCTGCCAGTGTTTCATGCAGGATAGTACAAAGTTTGCATCGCTTGTTTCCTGCTGATCCAGAATTTCGGAGCGCAGAGTACGGTAGAAAAACTTTTCCGTACCCACGGCATAGCTTTCCATGCGGATGAGGGTCACCGGCGAGAGAATCCATCCCAAAGCCGCGCGCAGCGCGTGCACGGTGGTGGGAAGCGCGCGCATTGCCGCCTCGGAATACGCATCCAGACATCCCTGCACCCCTTCCCGTTGGCGGGACAGGAAGTAGTCTATCTCCTGCTCAATACCGGCCAGGAAACCGCTGTCCGTACGCGCCACTCGATCTCTGGCACCGAGGACGGAGCCTTGTTTGCGAACGAGCTCTTTGGCGCACTCTACAAGGTGGCGTATGCTCCTGCGCACCCCGCCGGGAGCCGCTAGGGTATCCTGCACGCAAAGGACGAAAGATTCCATAGATTCCTCGCCCGTAGTGGGATTGACAAAGTACAGAGGCAATGTGCGCCCGAGGCGCTCGCGGCAGAACTCTCGCAATTTCTCCTTGAGCTCCAGTGCGGTATCTGCCACCATTTTATCCGTAAAGGTAACAGCCACCAAGCAAGAGGCATGTTGTTCCTCCGGCAGTTCTGCCAACAGTTGCCATACGGGAGACGTCTCGGCTGTGCGCCCATCTGCCACGGCTATAATGACATCCGCCCCGGCCAGAAGCTTGCGCACAGAGGCCGCTACGCCTTCCTCCGCACAGTTGGCAGAATCCACCAGTTCCAGCCCCTCCAGATTCTCCAGCGGTATGAAGCGGGAAGCTCGTGCATCTCCGTCCAGCGAGCGATAGCGCCAGCACACGTAATCCCCGGCAAGGGGGACTCGAGCCGGCAAGGAAGTGCCGGCCACAGCCGCCAGCAATGAGGACTTACCGCACTGCGCACCGCCGAATACGATAATGCGGCGGTCGTGATTCAGAGCTTTATCTGCCTGCAAAACAGGCTCTACAAACTCTGCAAGTGATTCGTCTTCAATTTTTGAGCAGAGTTCCACTGCCTGCTGCGCCCAATAGCGCGCGCGGCTTTCTTCGGCTCTGAAACTACGGCTCAACATGTCGGCGCTCATTATACGGGCTTAAGCCCGCCTTGTCCACCATAAAAACGCCGGAATTGTGTCACGATGGTACACCTCTTCCCTCCTCACTGAATCTTTACGTTCTCACGCGGAGTACGGAAGCAAGCCCCCACAGCCATCGTAACCAAAGTGCCGATGGTGACACGCCACGGAAAAGCAATGTGGGTAATACACCCGCAACTGCCCAGAATTTCCAGAGTGATGACGGAGGCGAATCCGGCAAGCATAGCAATGATGTTGCCGAAATCATTCCCCCGGCGTTGAGTCAGCATGCCGAGCAGGAAAACACCCAAAAGCGAGCCGTAGGTATAGCCGAATATGCCCAGAGCGATAGGCAGGATGCGTACCTTGGGAGATAAAACCGTGAGCCAGGCTGTACCGGCCCCCACGAGGATGAGCAGCACCGCAAAAAATACTGTAAGCCAACGTACGGCGCGCAGCTGTTCCTGCGCCCCGGATTGCGGGCGGAATACATCCACATACCAATCGCGCGTGGCTGTGGTGGCCAGTGCATTCAGTGCAGTGGAGAGTGACCCCATGGCTGTAGCCAGAAGCGCTGCCACAAGAAGCCCGCGCACACCCACCGGCAGACAGTGTATGATAAACCAGGGGAAAATCTCAATCTGCTTCTCCGGCGGGGTGATACCGGCCTGTGCAAAGTATACGAAAAGCAGCATACCGCAGGAAATAAAGACCAGAACAATGGGCATATCCATTAACCCCGAAAGGATGACGGCTCGCGCACCTTTCTTGCTATCCGGCGCGGCCAGCATGCGCTGCACCATGTCCTGATCCGTGCCATGTGTTGCCATGGTGATGAAGGTGGAACCCAGCACAGCCGTCCACAGGGTGTACTCGCTTCCAAGGATATTCTTGATATCCGCTATGAGCCCCTGCCCGGTGATGCCGGAATCGAAGAACGCCCAAGGCTTCAGGTTGTCGATTTTGCAGGGGTTATAATCCTTGTTTCCAAGGTGGTGGCATATACTCTGCCAAGCCTCTGCCCAGCTACCATCCGCCTTGATACTGAAGAGCAGAACACCTATAGTCGTGATAAGTGAAATCGCTAGAATAGAAGCTTGCAGCACATCGGTCCATACCACGGCCTTAAGCCCGCCTAGGGTGGTATATATGGCTGTGGCTATGGTGATAAATGTAAGCGCCGCAATATAGATAACCACCGTTTCCACCTGCCCGGCGCTTTCCTGCCCGGTGACCATCATATACGCTATAACCAGCAGGATACCAGCAAAGAAGAGGCGCGTACCGCTGGCTAACACACGGCTGATGAGGAAGGTGGCGCTTGCCCAGCGGCGTGTCATGAGCCCGAAGCGCTTCTCGAGATACTCGTAGATGGATACGACATTGTAGCGGTAGTAAGGCTTCAGAAAAAGCCGCCCCACTATGATACGCCCCAAGATGGTGCCGATAGCCAGCTGCGCATACGTGAAGTTGCGCAGGGCAAAGCCCTCTCCCGGGGCTCCCAGAAAGGTAGCAGCACTGATTTCCGCCGCCAGAATAGAGGCGAGGATAGCCCACCACGGCAGGTTGCGATTGCCCAGGGCGTAGCTTTCCAGGCTTTCCTGCCTGCGCCCCACGTAGAGCCCGATGCCGAAAATGGCGCAGAAATACGCCACGACCACCAGAATATCGACCATAAAATAAGGCAATACACCGACGGTCAGAACACAGCTGCTCCGACCGCCGGCTGTTGAGAGTTAATTGCTTCAGCCCTGCTTCTTCTCGAGTGCGGCAGCCACCAGCCCGGTAAAGAGCGGGTGCGGAGCTGTGGGGCGGCTCTGGAACTCGGGGTGGTACTGGCAAGCAATGAAGTAGGGATGCCCGGGCAGTTCCACCACTTCCACCAGACCGTGCTCATCGTTCACAGCGGAGATGACCAAGCCGGCCTTCTCGCAGGCTTCGCGGAAGTCTGCATTGAACTCGTAGCGGTGGCGGTGACGCTCGGAAATCATCTCGGCACCGCCATAGAGCTTGCTGCACAGGCTACCGGGCTGAATGTGTGCCGGATAAGCGCCCAAGCGCATGGTGGCGCCCATGTTGGTGATTGTTTTCTGCTCTTCCTGTAGGCAGATGACCGGGTTCTGTGTAGCTTTGTTGAACTCGGTAGAGTTAGCATCCGCCAGCCCCAACACGTTGCGAGCAAACTCGATAACTGCCACCTGCATACCCAGACAGATACCGAAGAAAGGAATCCCTTTCTCGCGGGCATACTGCACGGCCTTTATCTTGCCCTCCACTCCACGCTCGCCGAAACCTCCGGGCACCAGCAGACCGTCTACATCGCCAATCATGGCTTCGCAGTTACCGTTCTCCAGCGCTTCTGCATCCACTCGCACGATTTCCACGCGGCAATCGTTTGCTGCTCCGGCGTGCGTAAAGCTCTCGTAAATGGACTTATAGGCATCCTGCAAGGAAATGTACTTACCCACTACCGCAATGCGCACACTGTGCGAAGGGTGAATCACGCGGCCCACGAACTTCTGCCACTCGTCCATCTTGGGCTTGGGTACGGTGATGCCCAGTACTTCGGTCACGATGCGATCCACACGGTCACGTCCCAAATCCAGCGGGCACTCGTAGATACTGTGCTTCACATCGCAGAAAGCCACCACATTGCGCGGCGGTACGTTGCAAAACATACCGATTTTGCGCTTTTCCTCTTCGGTGAGATTGTCCATTTCCGTGCGGCACACGATGATATCCGGCTGGATACCGATTTCGCGCAGCTTGGCCACACTCTGCTGGGTGGGTTTGGTCTTTGTCTCGCCGGCAGCCTTAATATAGGGCAACAGTGTCACATGAATGAAGCAACAGTTGTTGCGCCCCACTTCCAAGGCAAATTGGCGCAGAGCCTCCAAGAAAAGGTAGCCCTCTATATCGCCCACTGTACCGCCGATTTCGGTGATGATGACATCGCACTCTTTATTGGCTTCCGTGAGGTCGTACAAGCGCTGTTTGATTTCGTCCGTCACATGCGGAATATACTGCACAGTCTTGCCCAGATAGTCGCCACGGCGCTCTTTCTCCAGCACATGCTCGAACACCTTGCCGCTGGTCAGGTTGTTCAAGCGGGAAAGCTGGCAGTGAATAAATCGCTCGTAGTGCCCCAGATCCAAGTCCGTCTCGGCGCCGTCGTTCAGCACATACACCTCACCGTGCTGGTAAGGGCTCATGGTGCCGGGGTCGATGTTCAGATACGGGTCGAACTTCTGCATGGTGACATCCAGCCCGCAATGCTCCAGCAAAGTGCCGATGGAGGCGGCTGCAAGCCCTTTTCCCAGAGAAGATACCACGCCGCCGGTTACGAAAATGTATTTCATGTGTGTGATGTTTGGTTGTGTTGACGCCATGTTAGCAGATATTTTTCTCCGTGTCGAGCCTTTGCCGCTGAAACTTCCGGTAGGCCTCCCACCGAAATCTATTCACAGCCTATTTTATTTGACTTATTTTCAATAAGAAACACATTACTCTTGCAAAAAGTTTTTTGCTATGCTATACTTTCTTAACGCAGTTTACAAAGTAACAAAAAAATGAGTGTTGCGCAAGAAGCAGTATTACGAGCCATGCACGAGCGAGGGGAAGCGACCCGCCCGCAGCTGGCGCAAGCCACGGGACTAAGCGCTGTGAGTGTAGGAAAAGCTGTGGCTGCGCTCTGCCGCAGCGGTGAGTTGCGTGAGCTGGCGGAGATACCTTCCGGCGGCGGGCGACCGGTAAAGCTATACCGCTACAATGCGAACTTTGCACGCCATGCGCTCATACAAGGGCAAAAAGAAGGAGCATTGCTGCACTGCCGCGTATCATTGCTGGATTTGCATGGCCGCGAGCTACTCAATACCCGGGGAACTTTTGCCCGCCCGGAGGCGGAGAGTCTGAACGGCTTGCTAGGAGATTTACTGCGCGAGCAAAGTTTGCGTAGCATTACACTGTTGCTGCCACCGGAGTTCGCAACACCAACCCTTACGGCACGTCTGGCACAACTTAGAGCCTGCCGGGTATACACCCCCTCTCCGGCCGCCATTCTGACACCGGGGGCTACAGAAGGCACCGCTACCATCTGCCTGCAACCCGGGGCTGCCCCGAGCTGCGCCATACAACGCTCCGGGCATATTAGCGAATGCGGAGCCCTGCACCTGCTGCCCATGCCGGCAGACTGGCTGAGCTTGGACTACTCCGACCGCGCCCTAGTAGAGGAAATGCTGGCCAGGCTCCTGCTCATCATCACCTGTACACTGGCTCCAAAGTATATCACGCTCTACGCGCCGGCTCTCAGCCCGCGCCTCACAGAGCGCATACGCTACAACGCTGCCACCAAGCTGCGCGGCGCTCTGCCACCGCTTACCTTTGCACCGCTCTCTGCAGGCGTCCTTTCCGGAAAGCTGATGAGCTTCTGTGCAGCATGCGACAACATACTCCGGCGTTAAGGGGAGCCGGCACCCGCAGTGCTGCCACGTCCTGTTCTTGACATTCGCGGAAGTCTGATATAGGATAATCAGCAATAAAAGATAGCTCCCACTCATGCAACAGATTATCGAATCCATAGGCAA
Source organism: Akkermansia sp. (assembly GCA_045591805.1). Lineage (GTDB taxonomy): Bacteria > Verrucomicrobiota > Verrucomicrobiia > Verrucomicrobiales > Akkermansiaceae > Akkermansia. The sequence goes on from JAZNTO010000027.1 coordinate 17,110, forward strand.
ATATCTCCTGGCAGTAGTCAGCCCGCTCATTAAGCACCCGGAAAAAGCACAGCTACGCGTAGCGGCCGGGGAGAGTGGCGATATGGTGCGCTTCCGCCTAGTGCTGGAGCCCGGGGATATTCCCCGCATCATCGGGCGCAACGGCATGACAGCCTCTGCCATTCGATCTCTGGCAAAATCCGCCGGGGAGAAAGCCGGTGTGAAAGTTGTGGTGCACATCCTCTCCCGCGAAGAGTTGGACGCGGATAGCTGACCCCCGCATTTTCCCTGCCCGCTCCGGTATGCAGCAAGCCCTCTTTCAGGTCGGTCCGATACAGCGCGCTGCCCGCGTGCTGGTGGACGGCATGAACGACATGGTGCTGGACTACGCCATACCGGAAGCATTGGCCGGCGTGGCTCGCGGATGCCGGGTGGAAGTGCCGCTGCGCAGCCGCAGCACTACCGGCACAGTCATATCTCTGGTAGCCCCGGATGCCGAGTGGGGGCGCCGCCTCAAGCCGCTCACCAGACTCATAGACGATACGCCCTCCGTAAGCCCGGCACTCATGGATTTGGCAGAATGGGCCGCACGCTACTATGCCGTGCCCGTGGAGCAAATGATACGCTGCATCGTACCCGAGCCGGTGCGCCGTGAACGCCACGAGGAGAAAACCCGCAAGGTGGCCGTGCTGCAGAAGTGGCCGGACGACGACACGCTCAACAAAATCAACTCTCGCGCTCCGCGCCAGGCTTCCATACTGCGCTACCTGCACGCCGGAGCAACCAAGCGCGAGCCGCTCGCAGACCTAGGGGGCACAGCCGCCCTGCCCGCATGCCGCGCGCTGGAGGCAAAGGGCTATCTCCGCATCGAGGAAGAAGCCGTACACCGCGACCCGGCCGGCAACGAAGAGTTTGCACCGACCGCCCCGCTGGAGCTCAACGAGGAGCAGGCATCCGCACTGGCAAGCATCATAGCGGCATGCGATACAGCCGAGAGCAAGCCTCTGCTGCTGCAAGGTGTCACCGGCTCCGGCAAAACCGAGGTGTATTTGCAAGCCGCTGCGCATGTGATGAAAAGCGGGAGAGGTGTGCTTATTCTGGTACCGGAAATCTCGCTCACGCCGCAGACCATGGCGCGTTTCAAGAGCCGCTTTGCGGATACTCCCGGCGCGGTAGCCATTCTCCATAGCGCCATGAGCGACGGCGAACGCTTCGATGAGTGGCATGCCATCCACCGCGGCAAGGCTCGTATCGCCATAGGCCCCCGCTCTGCCCTCTTTGCTCCCGTGCAAAGGCTGGGGCTCATTATCGTGGACGAGGAGCACGATTCTTCCTACAAACAGGAAAACTCTCCCCGCTACCACGGGCGCGACCTCGCCGTGCTGCGTGCTCGTATGGAGGGTGCCACCGTGGTACTGGGCTCAGCCACCCCCTCCCTGGAGAGCCTGCACAACGTCAACTGCGGCAAGTACACCCTGCTGCGCATGGATAAACGCGCAGACGGCCAACGCCTCCCCCTCACCCGTGTGCTAGACATGCGCAGCGAGCCCAAGGACAAACGCAACCTAGGCATCCTGTCCGAGCGCCTGCGCATGGCCATAGAGGATCGCCTGCACAAGGGAGAGCAAACCATCCTGCTGCTGAACCGCCGAGGCTTTGCCCGCGCTCTTCAATGCCCGGACTGCGGGCATGTCGTCACCTGCGAGCACTGCGCGCTGCCACTCACGTACCACGCCACGGAGAACCGCCTCATCTGCCACCTGTGCGGATTTCGCGCCGTGGTGCCGCGCCGCTGCCCGGAATGTCGGGAGAGCAACATCTTGCTGGAAGGTTACGGCACGCAGAAAGTAGAGCGTGTGCTGCGCAACTGTTTTCCCAAAGCCCGCCTGCAACGAGTGGATGCAGATGTAGCCGCCCGTAAGAATGCCCTGCGCGACATTCTTGCGGATTTCCGAGCCCACCGCATCGATATTCTGCTGGGCACGCAAATGATATCCAAGGGGCTGGACTTCCCGGGGGTCACGCTGGTGGGCGTGCTGAATGCCGACCTAGGGCTGTGCATACCCGACCCCCGCGCCGCAGAGCGTACTTTCCAGTTGCTCACTCAGGTGGCCGGCCGTGCCGGACGAGGTGATATAGACGGCGAGGTGATCATCCAGACCTACACCCCGCACGCAGCAGCTATTCAATACGCCCGCCGACACGATACGGACGGCTTTGCCGAAAATGAGCTAGGTCTGCGGCAGCAGTTCAACTTCCCGCCATTTCGCCATCTGTCTGTGCTCACCGTGCGCTCCGTACAGGAAGAGCTGGCGGATTTCTCGCTGCGCACTCTACACAAACGCCTGCTGGGTGTGCTACCCCACGGGGTGGAAATCACCGAGCCGGCTCCCGCGCCCATCCCCAAGGCTCATGGGCAATTCCGCTTTCAGTGCACCATCAACGCCCTGAGCGCGCGCACTGTGGCAGACATCGTATCCCGCGAAATCTCGCGACTCAACGTCGGGGTGGACATCACCATCACACTGGATATCGACGCCTACAGCTTCATGTAAACATCTTAGCCATACACAAAAATGAAAAAATACCTTCTGCACGCCCTGTTGTCTCTTCCCGTATTTGCAACGGATGCTTCCCCGCTGCCGCCAGAAGCTTTCGATAGTCCGACTAGCTTTCTAACTCACACAGAAAACATGATTCCGCTTCCCGGCGAGCTATATGAAGCTCTCGGCAAGAGTATCATGGAAGCTCTCGCAAAAGACGATTTATTGAGCCAATTTCTGAAAGGCGGCCCGGGTCTTACCCGCGAATCGGCCTGGCAAGTGGAAGTATTTGCAGACATAATCGAGTACCTGCCGAGTCTCGCAGAGCGGCTGCTCAGCAAAGCCATAACCCTCGACATCAAAAACGAGGTCTCAAACGGACGATGCTATACATGTATTAGCTATGGCATTCTCCTGCAAGAGAAACGCTACAGTATCGAGCAATGGTTCGACTATACGCTCAGCATGCAGAAATATCGAGAGTCGGAAGAGGTCCGCAAACTGGAGCAAAAAAGCGATACTTTGCTGGCACATCTGGCAGACGTTAAGAGTGCCGATGAGCCCTTCTCCAAAGAACTGAAGCGGGAGCTCGTGCAAGTGCTGGGAACTTGGATGCGCCTGCCCGGCATGCCGGATTCTTTCTTCAACAACTCCCGCAACCCCAAATCCCACTACGAGCAAGCCATTTACACCGAACTCTCACGCCTGAACAAGACGCACTACTTCTACGCCATCGAGTCAATGCCCCGCTGATTCCTCCACACTTGGCTCCTGTACTATAATCCCCTGCTCGGTTATGATATAATCTAACCCGTCCGTCTCTAACACGAAGACAACGCCCCGGCGTTCCAGCTGAATCACGACACTGTTGATAGCATGCGGCTCACTCGCAAATGCTCCGGTTTCGACGCGGAACGTTTTGGGAGCATCCTTTCGTTTCTGCCATACTGCGGTCAGCGCGTCCCGGCCATCCCGCAACTCTTTGCGAATCTCCAGACTGCCCCCACTCCAGCGGAAGCGCAGGGGCTCATGACGCAGCTCCGCCGGTGCATACATATCGATGTGCGATTCTAAGTCCGGCGAAACCTCCACGGCATGAGCCCCCTCGCCGAAAGTGATATTCACAAGCTCATAGTAGATGAACTGCACATCCGCTTCCCTGTGCGGCGATATTGTGCGACCTTCGCGCAGCGTTGTGCGGGTTCCCTGCTCGGGTGTCGATACCTTGGCACAGTAAAACTGGCGGCGAGGCTTTGGGTTCTTGCGGATATACCTGTCTGTCTGCTTACTCAGCTCAACCTTGTTACCCGCCCATTCCACACTCAGAAACATGTGGCGATATGGCACTTTCGCCTGAGCGGTACAGCAACAGGCTACCAGCGGCAGAATAAGGTGTAGACTCCTCATATACAACCACTTTAAAAACGAGCAGCCCGTGCAAAAACGATTAGATGAGCTTACTTAAGTTTGATGGTATAGCGACCGTTCGACATGGAAAGAGCGTTAGCAGCCTTCATCACTTTCTTTTCGTGGCCGGCTCCCCAAGAGTCGGTGTAGAAAATAGTCTGTTCCTGCATGTTATAGCCGATTATAAGACGCATGTGGCCGCCACGAGCCTGAGGAATGGCCGGAGTTTCGGGGTAGAGACCGAGGGTTGTGCTCCACACCACAGGGCAACCGCTGTCTACACTCTTCTTAATAGCTGCCATCCACTTTTTCACCTGGCTTTTTTTACCGGCTCGCACCTCACGAAGCAAAGCTGGGTCTGCGCTACCTATCGGGTCTGCCATAGGGGAGAGCGAAGACTTGCCTTTGCGGCTTGCCACCTTGTTGTACGCCGGAATCAACGCCGAAACAGTATCGTGGTAATTCTCCAGCACAGTAAACTTAACGGGGAATTTCTTGCAAATTGCAGACATTGCCTGCTCCATGTCCAAGTTGCTGGTTCCGCCGTCTGCCGAGGAATCACACAGGGCTGCAAGTGCGTGCTGGTCTACACCATCCATGCCGTAGAAAGCAAACACGCGTGCGAGTGTGGCCGGCACGCAATATCCCTTCTGTCCTTGGTCTACCATCGGCACACCTTCCAGCCATACATTGCCTTCCTCATCCTTCTGGATGCTTCCCTTTATATCTTTGCGCGATACCTTGTCGCGAGCTCCGCCCAGAGCTATAGCTTCTTCATCCGGGCCAATATCCACACGTATGAACTCTGCTTCAAACTCTTCCGTGGTACTCTTTTTCTTGCTACGGCTCGGGCGTTTTCCCTTACTGCGCTTGCCGCTGAATCCGGCATCCAGACGGGCGGCTCCGCCCTCCCAGCTCCAAAGCCAAGTTTCCGTCTTAACGCCGGTCTTTTTTACGTCGGCTCGTTGTTTCTTGGGCTCTACACCGGAAATTTCGGTCAGGGCGGCCACAGCTGCGTCCAACTGTTCAAAGTATGCATCCTGGTCCAGAACTCCGTCGTCTCCCTTGTTGTAGACCATCAAGCGCAGGGAGTTGACCCCCTCCTCGCCCCAGTTTACCAGCACTTCTCCGGCTTGCAGCGAGCCGAATGTCAACGCGCCGGGAGCCATACGCCAAGTTTGCGCATCTACAGGGGAGTATCGCGCTCCTACAAAATACTTATTCTTAGTATCGGGTATACTTCCCGTCCAAAAATCGCCGCTGCTGATAGCCTGCGAGATATCGCCGGCAAAACAAGCCAGACTGCTCACGGCAGCGGCCACAAATAGGCTGAGGGGCTTAATCATGTCCGTATAGTATACATTTCCGTTGCCGCTTGCAAGCATAAAAACGTGTAAATCCTTATTTTCTCATCGCAACTTAGCGCTTGTAGCCGATTTTTGGCTGGACAGAACGCTACCGGACTGTTATAATGCTCCGCATGAATCCTCCCGCCATCGCGATAGACGGCCCTGCGGCCTCCGGCAAGTCTACAGTTGCCAAGCTCATAGCTCGTGAGCTCGGCTACACTTTCATTAACACCGGCGCCATGTACCGTGCCGTCACTTGGTATGCTCTGCAACAAGGAGTCGACCCGGCAGATACCGAGGCGGTAAAAGCTCTGCTGCCGGGTATTCCTCTCTCTTTTGGCAAGGATGGCGCGAACTCCACCGTCATGTGCGAGGGTCATGTCTTGGGCGCGGAGCTCACAGAAACAGCAGTGAACGACAATGTATCTGCCGTGGCGGCCATTCCTGAGGTTCGCTCCCTGTTGGTGGAAAAACAGCGAGAATACAATCTTGCCGAACCGGTGGTCATGGAGGGACGCGACATCGGCACTGTGGTATTCCCTAACACTCCTTTCAAATACTTCGTGACGGCCTCCGAGGAGGTGCGAGCCGCTCGCCGTGCCGCGCAGGGGCTCACAGACTCCATAGCCGAGCGAGATCGCAAAGATTCTGCTCGCGCCTGTGCCCCGCTTGTCATGGCCGAGGACGCCACTCTTGTAGATACCTCCGACCTCACCATCGAACAGGTGGTTGCCAAGGTGGTGGCAGACATTAAGAGCAAAATCTGAACTGTCCGGATTATATGAAATTGATGCATCCCGTTTACTTCATCGTTATCACTTTGGCTCGTGCCGTAGCCAAGGCTCTGTTCGACGTAAAGATTATCAACCACGAAAAGCTGATTCAGGATGGTCCCTGCATCTATGTGGCAAACCACCAGAGCTTCTTGGATCCCCCCTTGCTCGCCACTTTGTTCGACGGAGAAACTAACTTTCTGGCTCGAAAGTCGCTCATGAACAACGCCGTCATGAACTTCGCGCTCCCGCACCTCAACGTCATTCCCATTGACCAAGAGCGCCCGGATCCCGGCAGCATTCTCAAGGTGCTTCGCCTTGTACGCAGCGGGCAGCCCATCATCATCTTCCCCGAGGGTTCTCGCTGTGAAGACGGAAAAATGCACGAAGCCATGCCCGGTATCGGTCTCATTCTGGGGCGTTTGTCCGGGGTTCCGGTACAGCCCATCCGTATCGAGGGCGCTTACGATTGCCTGCCGCCCCACCGCAGTAAGTTGGAGCTGCACCCCATTACATTAAGTATAGGCGATCCGATACCCTTTGCCAAAGACGAGCTGAAAGCTAAGGGGCGCGAGGCTCAGCTGGCTATAGGCCGCAAGATTATGGCCGCCATCGCCGCACTGCCTACCAAGCCCTGATATTATTCAGCCTCTATGCTCAACGCTCTGCGCTTGCGCAACTTCAGGTGCTACACAACCCTCAACTGGAACATTCCGGCTGAGGGTGCGTTGCTTCTGGGTAGCAATGCACAGGGCAAAACAAGCCTGCTCGAAGCTATTTGCTTTGCCCTTACTCTGCATTCCCCGCGCACCGGCAAGCTGGATAAACTTGCAACCCATGGTTCGGCAGACTTCGGTGTTTCTCTTTCTACAGATACGGACACGCGCAAGCTACTCCGGCAGCAACGCAAACTCAGCCTGTCCGTAAATGGTGCACCACGGCGAGATTATACGGATTATCTGGCGGATGCTCTGCCGGTTGTCTGGTTGGGCAACACAGATATCGCCCTCGTAACAGGCGGTGCGGAGGAACGCCGCTCGTATCTGGATTTTGTAGGCGCTCAGTGGCACCCGGCATACCGGACCGCCCTGCTCGAATACCGCAAAGCCCTCAAAAGCCGCAACCTCCTGCTGCGCAACCCTCGCCACACTGCTGCCACCCTACGCAGCTATGCCACCCTACTGGCAAGGCATGGAGAGGTGCTCATTTCTCTGCGCAGCCAACTGCTTGAGCTGCTACACCCCCATATACGCCGCTACCACAGCGGCATATCTGCGCGCGGAGAGAATGTAAATCTTGCTTACAGCCCGGCAGCTCAGCCGCCACTTCTCCCGGCATACGAACAAGCTGTCGAGGCAGATATACGCGCCGGGTTCACAACTATCGGCCCGCACAGGGATGATTTTTCGCTTCTTGTGGACGGAGCCCCTGCTGCAGACTTTGCCTCCGAAGGTCAGCAGCGCACCCTCGCCACAGCGCTTGTTTTGGCACAGGCCGGGCTCTTGCAGGTGGAGACGGGGCGCGCGCCCATTCTGCTCATAGACGATATTTTCGGCGAGCTGGATCCTGAGCGCCGCAAAGCACTTCTGGCCCTACTGCCCGAAGACTCGCAAATTTTCATCACCACCACACACCTGGACTGGCTGGGAACTGCGCCCGCGCCCCTCCCCGTCATCAACATCTCCGATATTCGCTCATAAGACATAGCTGACGCGCGGGAAGCTTGTCGCTGTGCTCAAATTGTGCTAGCATACACGGCGATGAAAGGTCTGCTACAGCTGATTCTGACACTGGTATTCTTCGCCTCCTGTGTGGCCGAAGCAGCAGTGCCGCAGGATTGCAGCCAAGCCATCATCGGCATAGCCGAAGGGTGGAACAACTCGCATGTAACGCTCTCTGTGGTAGAGAAAAATGCGCAGGGCCAATGGGTGCGTGTGCTGGGACCCTACCGCGGCAGGCTGGGACGAGCCGGTCTGGTATGGGGGCTTGGACTACACAGCAACCCGTGGTTTGCCACCACAAAAAAAGAAGGCGATTGGCGATCTCCCGCGGGAGTATTTGCGCTGGGCGGCCTGTGGGTCACCAACAAAAAAACCGTGCAGCACGATGCCCGTATTCCCTATGTGCAGGTAGGACCGGCAGACCTCTGGGTGAGCGATCCGGCTTATCCGCACCTCTACAATCGCCACGTGCGGCTCGACCATCCCGCCCGCACGCCTTGGGAAAAAAAAGAACAGATGCGCCAAAGCGACTACGCACACAGTATCAAACTGCTCATCTGCCACAACACGGCAAAACCGCAACCGGGCGCCGGATCCTCCATTTTCTTCCACATCTGGAGGCGAGACGGCGCCTCACCAACCGCCGGCTGCACCGCTATGGACGAAACTCACCTGCGTAGTATTATAGCACGCCTGAATCCCGCACTCCGCCCCGTCTATATCCTTCTCCCTCGCACGGAATACACAAAATACCGCCGCTCGTGGAACCTTCCCTGAGTTTTGGCTTGACAACCGAGAGCTTATACCATACAAGAGAACAACGATGAAACACTTTTTTCCAACACTGAGCCTTGCTGCTACTTCCCTGTGCTGCACGCTGCTTGCTCCCATGTCCGCCATGGCAGAGGAACAAGATCTCCCTAATGCCGGAAATGCCTATTGGGTCTGCGTATTCGGCTGCCCCAAAACTGCTGTCACCACAGTGCGGCTCTCCAGCATCACCAGCGTGAGCAAGCACACATACAACGTTGGCGGACAAACCGTGCGCGAAGTCACCATCGACACCACTGGCAACAACAGTATACGTATCTACTGCATGAATGTCAACGAACAGCAGCAGAAACAAAAGAGCCGCCTCAGCAATACTCGCCAGCTTATAGACAGCAAAACCGGACACAACTCCAAATTGCCCACAAAAAAATTCCCGGAGGGAACCTATAGCCACAACATAGAGTACCAGGTGGAAGAAGTCGAGATACTGGACAAAATATACAATTCTGTCATAAAAGCAATTTCCTCCAACAAAGGCACCAAACTGACGGTCTGATACCATACGCAAACAAGCATCTTTACATCATGAAACACACAACACGCACCATACTGAGCCTGGCTGCAGCAGCTCTGGCACCGCTTACATTCGCACAGGAAGCCCCTGCTCCCGCCCCCGCGCCGGCTGCAGCTCCCGCAGCCACACCCTCCCCCGAGGAAGTGAAAGCCGTATTCTCCTACCTGCTGGGGCAGCAGTTTGGCACCCAGATGGCCATGGAGGCCAACACCCTGAGAGCGGATGATTTCGACAGCGACATCTTCTTCAAAGGCGTAGCAGATGGTCTTGCCAACAAGGTAGACCCCGAAATGCAGAAAAAAGACGTTGCCGCCTGCATGCAGATTTACACCGGCGAGCTGCAGAAGCGCGCCGCAGCCGTCCCCGCTGCAAATCTGGAGAAAGGCAAAGCATTCCTGGCAGATAATGCCAAGAAAGAAGGAGTTGTCACCACCAAGAGCGGCCTGCAGTACAAAGTGCTCGCCGAGGGCAAAGGCCGCAAGTATGATGAGAAGAAAGACGGGCGCAACGCCATCGCTTCCATCACCTACGAGGGACGCTTGGTGGACGGAACCGTGTTCGACGCCAGCGCCACTCCTGTGGACATGCCTATCGGCCAAGTGATTCCCGGCTTCTCTGAGGCTCTTAAACTCATGCCCATCGGCTCCGAGTGGGAGGTTTACATCCCCTCCGAGCTGGCATACGGCGAGCAGGGGCCCGGCATCATCGGTAACAATGCCACCCTCATCTTCAAATTGAAGCTGGTGGATATGAAACCCGGTCGCGGCACACAAGGCAACCCCATTCAGCTCACTCCTGAGATGTATCAGCAAATGCAGGAAAGCGGACTCCAGCCCGTCCCCGGCACACGCTGATAAGCCCAAGTCGGATCGTAGCCATGT
>JAZNTO010000028.1:0-2519 GCA_045591805.1 Akkermansia sp.
CGCCAAGGGTTTCCGCGGTTTCCGCAGCAAACTCTATCGCTACGCTAAGGATGCTGTTTACAAAGCATGGCAGTATGAGTACCGCGACCGCAAGAAGAGGAAGGGTCAATTCCGCCGCTTGTGGACCGCTCGTATCTCCGCCGCCGTGCGTCCTCTCGGTCTGACCTACTCCCGCTTCATGGAGGGTCTCAAGGCCGCCAACGTTGATCTGGACCGCAAGTCCCTCGCCGAGCTGGCTGTTGCCAACCCCGAGGCTTTCAAGGCTGTGTTCGAGCTGGCCAAGAAGGCAATCGACGCCAAGGAGGGTGCTGCTCTCAAGGCATAAGGAAGTCGAATCCAACAACAAATCACTTAACCGGGGCTCTGTCCGCATGGCAGAGCCCCTACTTTTTTGCCCCGCCGGGCAGCGTATCATAGCATCGCGAGGGATAGAACAATTCTAAAAATTACGTCAATGCGCAAGTCTGCACTTGCCATGGTGGCAGGAATAATGTAGAATACGCGCGCAGGCAGGAAACGGCTTTCCGCTGCACACACCTTCAACAAAGCAAGCGCAAAAAATCCAGTATATGATTAAGGTAGCCATCGTAGGATACGGGAATATCGGCAAGTACGCAGTGGACGCACTGCGCGCAGCACCGGATATGGAGTTAGTAGGCATAGTACGCCGGGCGGGCAGCGCCCCCGTGCATGGCATCAAAACCGTGTCGAACATAGACGAGCTCGGGCAGGTGGATGTGGCACTGCTCTGCACCCCTACCCGCAGTGTGGAAGAAAGCGCCCTGCCCCTATTGGCCAAAGGCATCAACACCGTAGACAGTTACGACATACACGGCGGCATTGTAGAGCTGCGCCGCTCCTTGGGCAAGCAGGCACAAGCGCACAATGCAGTAGCCGTCATCTCCGCCGGTTGGGATCCCGGCTCGGACTCTGTGATGCGCACCATGATGCTGGCCATGGCACCCAAGGGAATTACCTACACGAACTTCGGCCCCGGCATGAGCATGGGTCACAGCGTGGTGGCTCGCTCCAAAGCCGGGGTGAAAGACGCGCTCTCCCTCACCATCCCCACCGGCTCCGGCGTACACCGCCGCATGGTATATGTGCAGCCGGAGGAAGGCGCTGATTTTGCGGAGATTGCGGCAGCCATCAAGGCGGATGACTACTTCTGCCACGATGAGACGCATGTACAGCAGGTGCCGGACATCGATGCTCTGCGCGACATGGGACACGGCGTCTACATGGAGCGTAAGGGCGTATCCGGCTCTACACAGAACCAAATTTTCAAATTTGAGATGCGTATCAACAACCCCGCGCTCACTGCTCAGGTCATGGTATGCGCCGCCCGCGCCGGCATGCGTCTGGCTCCCGGCTGCTACACTCTGCCGGAAATCCCCCCCATGGACTTCTGCCCCGGCGACCGCGAGACTCTCATCTCCCGGCTGGTGTAAGACACAGGAAACGTTTATTCCCAAAAAAGGAAGTCCGGCAAACACACACTTGCCGGACTTCCTTTTTTTAGAGCGTATCAACAAGCCCTCACCTATTCAGCACCTGCAAAAGGCGGGTAACAGGAAGGCCCACAATGTTATCGAAATCGCCCACTATGCTTTCTACGATAAGCTCGCCGTGTTCCTGTATGGCGTAGGCTCCGGCTTTATCCATCACATGAACCAGCTGCATGTAGTGGCGCACATCCGCCTCAGAGAGTCGGCGAAAAGTCACACGACTTATTTCCGCGAAATCCCGCCGCTCACCCCCGGGCAGTATAACAGCCACGGCCGTGCACACAGAGTGCGTGCGCCCCTGTAGCTGCATGAGCATGCGCACAGCCTCATCTTCATCCGCCGGCTTACCCAGAGGCGTGCCATCTATAAACACTAGAGTATCTGCGCCCAGCACTGTAGCCTGTGGGTAGTCTGCTGCTACAGCTTCCGCCTTGGCAGCGGCATTGCGTGCGCAAAGCTCCTGCGGCGACAAAGAGGCATCGCGCTCTTCCGGCGTATCCTTCACCACCACGGTGAACTCCACCCCCTCCCGCCGTAGCAACTCGCTACGGCGCGGCGATTGTGACGCGAGTATCAACATAGGGCTCAATTCATGGGCGACATATTATCCAGCACACGTCGGCGCACGTTGTCCGGCATCTCCTTTATACTCTGTATGGTAGTACCTCTCATGGACTCGGCGAACATGCGGCAGGCGTCGCGATCCTCCCGTGTCTGGAACTCCAGCCCTACAAGGGCACGCCCCACCTGCTCGCCGGAGTACTTGTAGTTAAAGTAACAAAGGTTAGCGTAGCGCCCCACTCCGCTCATAAACTCCAGGAAAGCGCCGGGACGCTCCGGGAACTCAATGACAAAAAACACCGGGTGGCTCAAATGTACGCGGTCGTAAGAAATCATGCGGAAGCGCACATCGTCATCCGAAGTAACATCTTCTGCCCTCAACCCACGGGCAGCCAAGCCGGACTCGATTTCCGCAAACTGCTCGTCCGTGCCCAGTATGCCAAACACCGG
>JAZNTO010000029.1:0-4875 GCA_045591805.1 Akkermansia sp.
CCTCAGCGAAAAAGAGTTCGACCTCTTCCGCTACTTTCTGTCTCACCCGAACCGCCTCATCGCCCAAGAGGAGCTCCTACTGCGCGTGTGGGGCATAAGCTCCTCCCCCGGCAAGACTCGCACCGTCCCCGTCACCCTCACCCGCCTGCGAGAGAAGATAGGCCCCGAAGCCGCTTCCTGCTTCGAGAACGTCCGAGGCCGGGGCTACAAATGGAACGAACGCACATGAAAAAAAAGCTCACCATCATCCTGATTTTCTTCTCCCTGCTCGTCATCGGGGCAGCCCTATGGCAGGCGCACGAGGCGGCCACCTTGGAGGAACGCCTGCTACAAATCGACCGCCGCACCCAGGCGCACCGCCTGCTGGAGCTCTCCTTGCCCCGCGTGCAGGCAGAGGCTGCCCGCCTGCTCAATGCCGAGCGGGCAAAACTCGGCCGCAAGCCCCCCATCGGCCTCATGTACTACAACATGCCGGAGGGCGGCAAGGCGGATTTTAACGATGGATTCTTCATGCTCACTTCGCAAGGCTTGCAAAGCCCGCTGGGGGATGAAGCCGTACTCGCCTGGCTGGAGAAAACGCCTATCATCGTAGATGCTATTCGCCGCAAGGCAGATAATCCCGCGGCCCCCGTCATCGACACCTCAAAAAACACAGCCTACGATCCGGAGACGCAGCTGCCCGTCTTCGGTATCTACCAGACGGTAGATCCGGACACCGACGAGCCGCTCAAGCTTACCGGCACGCCCGGCCCCTTCTTCACTTGGTTCTACGAGGGGCTGCTGGTCTGCCAGCGCAGCTTCCCCACCAGCCATGGCAACGGCACGGACGGCTTCATCATCAACACGCAAAAGCTGGCCGAGCACCTGCTCCCGCTGGTGGAACCCGGCCTGGAAGCTCCGGAGATTCGTCTGGTACAGCGCGGCGAGGTTAGCAACCTCTCCCCCCTGCCCATGGTGCTGACACCCGGCAACAAAATCTCCCTGCCGGACTCCGGCCGGCGCGAGGAAGCACTGCGCGGCACCGTAGCCGGTGCCTGGCTCATTGCGATTCTCTCCATCATCATCCTCTTCGGGCTGCTGGCCTTCTACGCCCGCTTGGAACGCCGCCGCAGCGACTTTGTGTCCGCCGTCACCCACGAGCTGCGCACCCCACTCACCAGCTTCACCCTCTACACAGAGATGCTCAGAAACGGCAATCTGCCCCCGGAAAAAGTGGCAGAATACCACGAAATGCTCTACAACGAAAGCCGGCGCCTCGGCCACTTGGTGGAAAACGTGCTCTCCTATGCCAAGCTCACGCGCGGCAAGGTTCGCGGGCGGCAGGATGTCGGCGCCTGCAGCAAGCTGCTGCCCGAGCTCTTCAAAACCATAGCAGAGCGCCTGAAAAAAGGCGGAGTCGGCTGCCACTACACACTCGACCCGCGCACCACCCTCATCACCCTGCGCACGGACCTCCTCTCCGTAGAGCAAATTCTTAGTAACTTGGCGGACAACGTCGTCAAATACGCAGAAGTAGAGCACCCCGGCGTCAGCATACACGTGCTCCAGAACCACCGCACCCTCAGCATCCGCTTTGCGGACAACGGACGCGGCATCCCCCTCGAGCAGCAAAAAGACATCTTCCGCCCCTTCTCGCGCTCCGCCAAATCCGAGAGCGGTCGCAAGCCCGGCGTGGGGCTCGGCTTGGCGCTGGCGCGCGACCTGGCACGCTCCATAAGCGGCGACCTGAGCTTGGAGAAAAGCGACGCCAAGGGCAGCACCTTCCTGCTCACCCTGCCACTGGGAGAATAAAAGCCCCCTTGCAGCCACATGCTGAAGCCCTACATTGAGCTGCTCGTACTCGCGCTTGTTCCCCTGGCCTGGGGCAAGCTTCCGGAGCAGCCGGGCTACTTGGAGCTTAAGCGCGACATGGTAGCCATACACAGCATGGCAGAGCTGAACACCCATCTGGAGGAGCTCGCCCTGCACGGACGAACACGCACAAACTGCATCTTCCTGGGCGGCATGAGGGGGCAGCCACCCAAGCAGCTCCTGCTCAGCTCGCTCTGGCAGAACTACTGTAAGGCCTTCTCGCTCACCCTCCACCCGGACAGCTCCGTACTGCTGGAGTTCACCTACCAAGACAACGCCCGCTTGCTTGCTGCCCACCTGCACCCCGAACTGCTACCCACCCTCAGCGCACAAGAGCAGCATGCCCTCCGCATAGCGCAGCAGAGAGTGGCAGAGCTCACCACCCCACAAATGAGCAGCTACGAGAAAGTGCGAATCCTGCACGATGACCTTGTGCACCGCTCCGCCTACGACCTGCAGACGGACGGCAGCTGCACCACCCTACTGCTCACCGGCCGCGGTGTGTGCGAGTCATACAGCCGCGCACTCTGGCTGCTACTGCGCATTGCCGGTATTCCCTGCCACATCGTTGTAGGCCATACGAACGAAGCCCACTCCTGGAACCTCGTGCAAGTAGATGGAGAGTGGTACCATGTGGATGCCACCTGGGACGACCCCACCATCATCGGCAGCGATGCGCAGGTACTGACGCACACCTATTTTCTGCTGAACGATGCCGAAATCTCGCGCGACCATAGCTGGGTGCGCGGCTCCCTACCCATCTCGGCCAAAAAAGACGCTCTGTTTTTCCGCACCAATGCCCGCTACTTCGCCAACTACGGCCAAATGTGGCAGAGCGTGGCTGCTGCCATAGCAGCCGGAGATACCGAATACGAGTGCTACCTCACCGCCTACAGCGCCCCACCCGCATTCGAGCGCAGCCTGCAGAACGCCCTCCTCTCCACTCCCGAGCTGGCAGCCATCCGCACCTGGAGCGGCCCGGAATCCGGACCGGGCGTCATACGACTCACCTTCGTCCACTCCGGCGCACCCGCAAAGCTCACGCAGGAAATTCAGGAACTCGCAAGCACCACCGTACAACAAGCGCGCCGCCGCTTGGAATCCCTCGACCTACAAGCTTGGTTCGACTCGCTGGATTTCACCCCCATACACCAAGTGCTACAGCACATACAGCAGGAAAGCACGCGCCAACTCGATGCCGCCTACCAACACGCAGAACAAAAAACCGCCGAATGGTGGAACGCTACCAAACAAAAGCTGAAAAGCATGTTCTGAGATATCCGCCCCTCCCTCCCCCACACACCGAGTTTTGCCCCGCAAAACGAGATTTCACCGCCGTGCGCGCAGCGCACAAGATTTCACTGGGCCCGACAGGGCGAAATTTCACCGAGTGAGCCGCAAGGCGAACGAGCGGAGAAAAATGTACGAAGGACGAATTCCGACATACGAAGTGAGCGAAGCCTAGCAACGGTCTCCGAGTTTTGCACCGAAAAACGAGTAAATCTCGCTATCGCTCGGTGAAACTTCGGGCGGTTCGCCCTCAGTGAAATCTCGCTATCGCTCGGATTCCCATTCGTCAATCGTCATTCGTCATTCGTCATTCGTCAATCGTAAATTGCCAATCGTCAATCCTTCCGACTGCGTATGACAGAGTGGGTACGGTGCGGACGCGAGACCGGGGGATGCGGTGGGCGGTGCGGATGGGGACACACAGTCGGCACCGGAGTAGGTACATACACGGGTCGATCCACCACCACGGTTCCCCTGCGGGCGGCATCCGCCTGCAGGCGGTCGTTCAGGCGGCGCAGGTTAGCCTCCGCCTCTTTCAATGTAGCAACCTGTGCGCGGAGTTTTTCGAGTTGCTCCTTTTGGCGGGAGATGGTGGAATCCAGCTCCGACACCTTGGCGCGCAGCTGAGCCTTATCCCGATACTCCGCCAAAAAAGCAGCACGCTCTGCCTCGAAGCCGGGACGCCGGGCAGCAGCTTCCGCACCCCAGCGGCTCACATCCGCAGGCAAGTTGAGCCGCTGCGCCTCGCGGAGGTTCCACTCCGCGGCCAGATAATCCGCCTCGCGGGCGCTCAGAGTATCCACCGCCGCAAAAAGGGAGAAAAGCTCTGCGCCGGTCAAATATCGCGGGTTGTTACCGCTGGCTTTCAGAGCCGCCACGCGGGCATCGTGCTCCGCCTGCCGCTTGCGCTCAGCGGCCGCAGCGGCCTGCTGCAACTCAGCACGGCGAGCCGCCACCAGCTCCGGAGTCATCCCCAAGCGCTGCTGAAGCTCCGGACTCAGGCGCTTGTAGTGCAGCCTCTGCACCCCGGCACTGTGGCGCACCAGCACAGAATCCACCCCGGAGCGCACCACGGCAGCATCCCTCAACACCGAGCCATCGCTCAGCACAAAATCCTCCGCAAAAAGCGCAGAGCACATCAGCAGAAAAAGCGGGATAAAGCGTTTCATGATTCCGGGCTTGGGGGTAAAAGTTCAGATACGGCATTGCTGCGGCTGTAGCTCGCAGCATCCCGCCCGTCCGCATCCACCGCAGCAGGATTCGCACCGGCCTGCAAAAGGAGCCGCACCACCGGGGCAGAATCCGCCAACACGGCGTGGATAAGCGGTGGCGTCCCCTCGGCATCTGCCAGATTCGGCGCCGCCCCCTTCTCCAGCAGTAGGCGTGTTGTCTTGAGCCCGGCATTCTGCGCCGCCGCGCACAGCAGCGTGGAGCCACCTGCCGTAGAATCAGCAGCCAAACCGGACTCCAGCAAAAGTTTCAGCACCTCCTCGCGGCCATTCTCCGCCGCACGCCGCCCGGCCTCCGCCAGCACCGGCATAGGCACGGTCCCCTGCTTGCGCAGTATCTCCTGCACCACCTCCACACGCCCCACGGAGGCGGCCACTGTAAACAAACAATCCCCCTCCTCCGCAGCTGCCGGAGGGTTCCCGCCCTGTACATATGCCGTCCTCAACTCGCGAAAAAGAGCCATTTCCTCATCCTCCGGCACTGTATTGCCCCGCACAACCCACA
>JAZNTO010000030.1:0-6273 GCA_045591805.1 Akkermansia sp.
TCGTATTTCCATTCCCCTTGCAGATTGTAATTGACAGTCCGGTTTCTACTTGCTAGAATACACGCATGGCAAACGAACTGAATAAAGCTTTGTGGATTACCGCCGGCGCTCTGGTGGGTACGTTGGTAACCTGCCACATCGTGGGGCAGGTGCAGCGGGATATCGCGTTGGATCGCGAGTACGACAACCTGCTCGCGCGCGCCAATGCGCGTGCTGCCAAGCTGCGAGACGCCGCTGCCAAGGCGGTGAAAGCTCAGGTGCGTATCACCGTAACACACGGCTTCGGTGGCGCGGACGAGTTTATCTCCCTTTCTCCGGCCGAGCTCGACAAGTTGCAGACCATCCTGCCACACTTGGAGAGTGCTCCCCTGCCGGAGCGTGCTGTCTGGAAGCGTCGCCGCCACGGCCTCTCGAACCGTGTTAAATCCCCGGCTTTCTACCGCTACCTTGCCAACCTCGAGTTCCTGGATGCAGAGGGGAATCTGCTGGATGAAATCATGCTCAACCAGCCTATCGTCAAGGCTGAGAACGCCGCCGCCTATCGCCGCTCCGGTTGTAACGCCGCCTACATGTTGCCTGCCGCCGAGCTCGCCTTGTTCGAGTCCCTGCCGGGTATCGTAGACGCCCGCGCCTACAAACCCAGCTGAGTCGCCCCCGCGCTCTCCCCACCCAAAAATCTCGGCAAGTGGCCACCTTCTGAGTCCGCCCCACGGGGCGGACTTCATTTATTATCGGGCGGTGGCTGCTCGCTTAGACAGTGTTGGTTGGAATGGCGGACTCGTGGCGGGCGGTACGGTTACTCTATTGCTTTTTAGTTCGGTGTTTCTTCAACGGGACTTGATTATGATTCTTAATCATGCGCCTTGTGGTGGTGTGGAGCGTTAATATTAAGTGTCTTGTTGGGATTGTGGTGTTTTGTTTTGTGGGCAATATGTTGCTTTGTGCCTCAAGCCGGGCAGGTAGCTTCTTCCCATAAATATATCCCGCCATTCTACCAATGCGGGAATGGACATAGAAAATCCGCACGCTCTTCCGGGATGCTCTCTCCGGCGGATGTGAATAGTGTTGATTACGACGATGAAACTCCTTTGCACCTAGCTGTTGAAAAAGAGAACACGGAAATCGTAAAGCTTCTTCTCCAAGCTAAAGCGAATATCAACAAGGGAGACCAGCATGGTTCTACACCACTTGATAGGGCTGTGGGTAAAGGAAATAAAGAAATCATCCAACTTTTGCGGGCAGCCCAACCCCGTAGAAGATATTACTACTAATGCAGTGTGCTGCAATGGGTTGGAGGTAATGAGAAATGGGCTGCCCTATGCCACCTGAACGCGGGTGGTATAGGGTGGGGCGCCTGCCGGGAATAACTTGCGTCTCTGTCCATACGCGGGCAGAGGCGCGATCAGCTTGGGCGGAAGCCTTCCACCAACTCGTGCAGTTCTTGGAAGTAGTCTCCCAGTTGGTCGTAGCCCAGTAGCTCGCCGTCGTTTTCGCGCTTGCGAGCTTCTTCTGCGGCGGCCTGTGCCTTGCGCTCCGCCTTGCGCTTAGCCTTGCGTTGTTCTTCGTCATCCGCGCGGCACCAATTCTCCGCATGTTGGAGCACATCCGGCAGGTCGCGGAAGAAGAACTCCAGGCTGTGGGGGCGGTAGCTCTGCACATTTTCGGCGGCGTAGTAGCGCTTTATCTGCTGTAGGGTGTCGGGCTCCATGGGTACCAGGCGGAAGGCGCGCTGACCCCCCTCCTCCACCGGCGGCGGCAAGGGGGCATCCGGGTTGAGCCTGCGCAGCATAGGCACCACTTCGCAGAGCTGCTGCAACCAGCGGCCAAAGGCCGGCCTTTCCTGCCAATTCATCTGCGGGGAGCGGCTCGGCACAGCCGCCGCTTGCGGCATGGCGGGCGGCGGCGCAGCCACCGGCACCGCTTTGGACACCGGCGCTGGTGTGGGCATGGGAGCCTGCACTGCCTTGGGCATGGGAGCCGGCGGAGCCTCCGGTACTGCTGCGGGTAGGGGTGCGGGCACCACGTATTTCTTTGCAGCGGGTGGGGGCTTGGGCGGAGCTGTTTCTTCTGCCGGAGCCTTGCTTTTCTGCGGCTTAGGCTTAGCCTCCGCCGCGGCGGAGGCCTGCAACTTGGCGCGGTATTTCGCCTGTCTGTTGGCATGCTCTGCGCGGCTTTTGGCTGTGTTGCCATTGTGCTTGGCAAAGTCCAGAGCCACGATTTCGTTGTGCTTGTCCGTCTTGGCCCAGCCTATGGCAATCAATCCGTCCGCGAGGCCGGGCATCCCCAGTTCGGCGTCCAGTTGGGCGGCGGTCAGGCATGTTTTGCCGTTGGTGGTCTGGGCATCCAGCCAGGCAAACCAGCTGATAGCAATGCCGAGCACGGCAAACTTCTCCTTCTGCCAAATGTCGCAGAGTTTGCGTATTTTTGCCGATTGCAATAACGAGAGGCGAACTTTAATCCAAGCGTTCATGGTGAGGCGTATAATTTTGTTTGCCGTATAGTATAGCACCGCCGGGTGCTTTTTTCAATAAAAAATGAACCCGCGCCGTTCCTGCGCAATTTATTGACCGGGAACGGCGTGGCTCGCGCATGCCCACGAGCGAGCACCCGTGCGGGAGGGCTCTGCACCACCGCTGCTTCCCCAAACACCGTGGTACAAAGCCCCCACAGCCTTCTTTCTCTTTTTTCTTTCTCTTCTCTTTTTTTTTTCTTTAGGTGTCACCGCCGCGTCACGAGTGTGTCACGCTTGCGTCACTAACAGAAACTTTCAAAGCCTTTATTTTGAGCGATTTGTAAGCATTGGTGTGGTTTTTTCTTGCTTTTTCGGGCGCAAGCTGATATAACGTACAGCGTTATGAAGCTGCGCCTCATCTTCTCCCTGTTGGCCTTGCTGCCGCTTGGTCTGTACGCCCAAACTCCCCGGGAAGCAGCGCCGCTTCCGGCGCAGCAAAGTGTTGTTGCGCTGCCCATGGATGATGAGGCGCTGGCGAGTCTGCTGCAAAACATTTTGCTGGCAGATGTGGCGGGATTGGCAGAGACAGCCCCGGACGATACGGAGACCGCACAGGAGCAGGCACGGGAAGCGGTGGAGGCTTATCTGGCCGCTATGCAGAAAGCTTACAAGGCGCAGCTGGCTTTTGCCGAGCATTCGCTGGGTGCCGTGGCGGAGCTGTACCCGGAGCAGCATGTGGGCACGCTTACTATGTACCGGCGCAAGTTGCAGCTTGCGTATCTGCAGGAGCTTGCACTGGTGCGCAGTTGCGCGGAGCTTTGGATAAGCCCCGCTCGCCGTCCGCAGCAGGTTCTGCGGCAAAACGCCTTTGCAAATGCTCTGCGCGTGCGTGCTAACGCGACCGCTCCAAACATGATAGCTCTGCGAGAGTTCCACAGCCACGCCCCGGAGCTGGCACGGCAGCAGCTCGAGCTCAAACGCCAATACCTACTCCGGCATCTCAGCGCAGGTTTCGATAGCTTGCCGCCAAGTCATGAGTTCCTGAGCTGCCTCCCCTTGCAGGACTTTGCGCCGGCGGAATATATCTCTGCCCGCGCGCGCCTTTTCAGCGAGGCCGAGGCGCTGTGGGAAGCTTATGCGACATGTGTTGCCCGGCTTGTATGCCCGGTGCGCTCCATGCAGGGAGCGCAGGGGAATAACACATTTGCAGATGAACAGCTTCTCTACAGCCACGAGGAATGGCTCACGGAGCTGCTCTCGCCTATGCGCTGAGTAGCGGCGGCGCGGTAAAATCAGTTTCTGTGCCATAAGGGGCAGGAAAAACGGGAATGCGGTTGACATTTGCGGTACAGGGTACTACAATGCTCCGCCGGCCGATACAGCAGCCGCTGCATAGACTATGTACAACGAAGATTTCAAGAACCGCATCATCACCGACTTGGCCGCTCTGAAAGAGGCCGGTCTTTACAAGCAGGAGCGCTACATTGCTACCCCCCAGTTCTCTGAGGTGGGGCTGAAGGATGGCAGCAAGGTCATCAACATGTGCGCCAACAATTACCTGGGCCTTGCGAACCACCCCGAGCTGGAGAAAGCCGCCAAGGAGGCTATAGACCGCTGGGGTTTCGGTATGGCTTCCGTGCGTTTCATCTGCGGTACGCAGACCCTGCACCAGCAGCTCCAGGAGCGCCTGAGCGCTTTCCTCGGCACGGAGGATACCATCCTCTTCGGTTCCTGCTTCGATGCCAACGGCGGTCTTTTTGAGGCTTTGCTCACAAAGGAGGACGCCATCGTGTCCGACTCTCTGAACCACGCATCAATCATCGACGGTGTGCGCCTCTGCAAGGCAGCCCGCTACCGCTACGCCAACAATGATATGGCGGATTTGGAGGCCAAGCTGCAGGAGGCAAAGGCAAATGGTGCTCGCACCATCCTGATCTCCACGGATGGCGTGTTCTCTATGGATGGTATCGTGGCAAGTCTGGACAAGATACACGAGCTTGCCGAGAAGTATGGCGCGCTGGTGCATTTCGATGAGTCCCACGCCACCGGCGTGTTGGGTGCCCGCGGTCGCGGAACGCACGAGCATTGCGGCCTGTTCGGCAAGGTAGACATAACCACCGGCACCTTCGGCAAGGCGCTGGGTGGTGCTTCCGGCGGCTATGTGAGCGCCCGCAAGGAGGTGGTGGACATGCTGCGCCAGAAGTCCCGCCCCTATCTGTTCTCCAACAGTGTGATGCCCGCCATCGCGGCTACTACCATCAAGGTAATCGACATGCTGGAGGCTTCTACCGAGCTGACTGAGCGTGTGCAGAGCAATGCCGCCTATTTCCGCAAGGGCATGGAGCAGTGCGGCTTCACCCTGGCCGGTGCCGGCCACGCCATTGTGCCGGTGATGCTGGGCGATGCTGCGCTTTCTCAGCGCATGAGCAACCGCCTGCTGGAGCTGGGGGTCTACGCTATGGGCTTCTTCTATCCCGTGGTGCCCAAGGGGCAGGCACGCATTCGTACCCAGATTTCCGCCGCTCATACCACCGAGCAGCTTGACCGCGCCATTGCCGCCTTTGCTCAGGCCGGCAAGGAACTGGGGGTTATCTAAAGTACGAAGGACGAATTCCGACATACGAATTGGATTTCTAAAGTACGAAGGACGAATTCCGACATACGAATTGGATTTCTAAAGTACGAAGGACGAATTCCGATATACGAATGAGATTTTTCCGCTCGCTGAGCCGGCGTGCTGCCTGCCGGCGAGCGGATTTTTTATCTGTTCTGAGCTATGTACACGAGTCTGTTCGATGTTTTTTCCATCGGTATCGGCCCATCGAGTTCGCACACCATGGGGCCCATGCGCGCAGCGGCCGCTTTTGTAGCCGCCCTGTCGCAGCAAGGTCTGCTGCGCCGAGTGGCAAAAGTACAGACGGAGTTGTACGGGTCGCTGGCACTCACGGGCGAGGGGCATGGCACCCCGGAGGCGGTAATATATGGTTTGCTGGGGCTGGATGCCGAAACACTGGATTTGAATACGGACTACATAGCCCAGGTGCGCAGCAGTGGCTTGCTGGCTCTGGGCGGGGAGCACGATATACCTTTTTCCCCGGTGCGGGATATTGTGCTCTGCAAGGCAATTTCCCTGCCGGAGCACGCCAACGGCATGTGTCTGCGAGCTTGGAATGCAGCGGGTATTCTGCTGCACGAGGAGTACTTTTTCTCCATAGGCGGTGGTGCTATACGCCGCCGCAGCGAGATGGCGCAGGGTGCGGTGCCGCCCGCCCGCCATGTGCCCTACGAGTTCAACACCTGCGCCGAGCTCATGGAGCTGTGCCGCCGCGAGAATATCACCATCGCCGGTGCTGTGCGCTGCAACGAGGCTTCCCTGCGCCCGGCTCAGCTGGTGAGCCACCGTGTGAAGCAGCTCTGCAGAACCATGCACGACGCTATCGAGCGCGGTACGGCTACCTTCGGCACGCTGCCGGGCGTGCTGAAGCTGACACGCCGTGCGCCGATTATCTTCAAGCGTCTGGAAAAACTCTTCTACGAGAACCGCACGGATGCCCTCACCATCATAGACTGGATTAACCTGTGGGCCTTTGCTGTGGCAGAGGAAAATGCAGCGGGCGGGCGCGTGGTGACGGCACCCACCATGGGCAGCGCCGGTGTGCTGCCGGCGGTGCTGCGCTACTACGAGCGCTACGGGCACAAGGAATCCCCCTTCTCGCTGGAGGGTGGGCGGGAGGTGTTCCTGCTCACAGCCTCCGCCATTTGCAGCTTGTACCGAGCCAATGCTTCCATATCCGGTGCAGAGGTGGGCTGCCAAGGGGAGG
>JAZNTO010000031.1:0-23840 GCA_045591805.1 Akkermansia sp.
TCATCGTGGCTACCAGCGCTGCGAACGTAGCTATGGCTCCGGTGGAAATCGACATGTCCGACGGCCTTTCTCTGGATAGCTCGCTGGATCTCGGTATGGGCATGGGCGATGGTCTGGGCGATGGCTTGGGCAGCGGTGGTAGCGGTCTGGGCTCCGGCAAGGGAGGCGGCTCTGCTTTGGAGGGTACTTTCTACGACCTGAAGCAGACCGGCAAGGGGCGTGTCACAAGGGGGCGCTGCATCATGCTGTGCACCTTTTCTGCATTGCTACCGCATGCGACAGACATTTTTTGCGAGTCTCCTGCTTTTTTGACTCTACCGAAAAACAGAGTCCGGCTTCTCGTAACCCTATCTGGCTCATGCTACGTCAAGACTGGCAGCAGGAAGAGAATGGATACCGGGGCAAGGATTGAGTCTCTGGACAGACCTCTTTTTATCTGTTCTGCCCCCATGATGCTCCTCTAATGACAATCCACATCTTTAAACACTTCAGCAAAAGGTGCGTAGTTACCGGCACCACGGGAATTATGATCTTCTTTAATTGCAAAGAAAATATGACTGAATACTCCGCAGAACTCCGGCTCTTGCATCACCTCTCGGAACAGCTCAGCCGTATGCTTAGGCGGATTACGAAATGCACCACACCCTAAAGCCCCCAGTACAAGTACCTTTTGCTTATTTTCCCTTGCTATGCGGAAAATCGTGCGCATCTTATTTTTCACAGCAGACACCAAGTGGTGCGCAACTCTGGGTTCTTCATTGACGTATTCCAACTCAGGGCGGTTAATGGCTGCAACGGCAATCATATTCACCCGCCACGGCAGCTCCAGCAAAGGATATCCCTTTTCCTCCACATCTCGAAACACCGTTACGCCGGAAGAAAACACGCCGCCATAATTGCGATCCATGGGATAACTATGCACCGCAGACACAGGGAGACCATACGTCGAGGCATAATCCGCGAACTGATAGAGAGAGCGGAAGTAGTCCGAGCAGCGGAACAGATACTCCTCTTGCGCCCCACAGCCACCTAACACCCCACCGCCGGGATTTTGGCGATTCGCGAGGTTGAGAACACAAACATCTTCGCCGGCTTCAACCAACGCTCGAGCTACAGCAAGACAATCCCCATTCACGACCTCCACCCGTGTGGCATATTGACCGCACACGCTGAAGTCTTGCGGTAACTCTCGCTCATAAAATCGGGTAGAAGAAAGAATGGAATCATCCTTCGGCAACTCCACAAGCATGCCGGAGCTTGTCACATACCTTTCGCATTCCACAACATCAAGCGTATTACTGTACACTCGGATACGCAGGTCATGCAATTGGAAATAGTCCTGATTTTCGATAGCTTGTTTGAAATCCCGCGTCCATGCATCTGCATCCCAAGTAGGAGCAGTATGAGAGGAAGCTTGCATCGCCACCAGAATATGGTAGAAGCTTTCCGGCAATGATACATTAGAAAGCGTCAATGCCTCACGAAAAAGCGGCGCTATTTCGTCTGCCGAAAACCCGGCAATACCACAACCTATCGGAGTAACCCAGAAATGCAGCTCCTGATGCACTTTTGCAAATTCAATAAACCTGTCAACATAAGGAGCTATGGTTTCTACCCCCCCCCTGCATTGTGGGTATCGCATAACTCTGCCCCTGCAACCCCTCACCTTGCCCCCAAACAGCACCAAATCGCTCATGCGCAAAACGCGCAGCACCTCCCACGTGGCAACCTGCTAGATTGCTACCAAACACAAACACCTCATTATCACATAATTCTGTTATCTTTTCAGGTGTGAATACAGGAGTTTTCATATGACTGTATACTTAACAGATTTATACGCTCTCATCAAGAAAAATCTGCATTATGACTAAACTGATTACCGGCTCCCCGGCCTGAGAGGGCGTAGGATTACACAAGCACCTTCTGTTCTACTCCTCCCAGCAGCTTGCCAGCATCGCTTCCCCCGCAGAGGTGTCTGCCAGCCTTCGAGTGGGGGACATCAACCCGCTGTTTTGTACTCCCAAACGGCGTTTTACACCCAAAATCCAAGTCCTTTTCCAAGTCCTGCGAACTTCCGGTTCTTTTAAACCGACACAAACACTCATTTCTAGCGCACTGAGTTCTTGCCAAGGTAATCATATTAGTGTACAATAGCGGCAAGAAGTAAAAGATTACAATGATTGATTGGACAGTTCTATTGACAGGCCTAGTAGGTGCTATAGTTGGCACCTTTTTGGGTGCTTTTATGGTTTCGTATTTTTCTGATAGAAAAAACAGAAAATTACGAAACATCGCGATAAAGGCATTAAAAACATTCTATAAGTATGCCAAAGGTAAAGGCAAGTATGCTGAAGCTACGGAAGAATTCAACAAAACTCTAACGCTGGCCGAAAAAAGAACAGTGCTAGTATCATTACACAAAATAGGATTGCCTATAGAAGTTCCGCAAACAGGGATTATAGATATCACTAAGATAACGTTTGAACAAACAGAAATAGACAAAGGCTCTATCGATGAAATGATAGGGCAAATTAACTCAGGATACTGCGACAATTTCTTTTATATTGATCCAGATACGCATTTCTCATCTGACTTTAGAATTAAAGCATTGCGAAATCTCGGAAAACGTTTTGTAAATGAAATCGTTTCTACCAGCAAAAAAGAGAAAGATTCGCCTACCATAAATTATTCCCGAGACATTAATTCGGTTTTCACTACGGGAGAACTTAGAAGTATAAATGTACTACGACAAGTTTTGCTATTTGAGGCTGATTATGATAATCAAGGAAATTTTAAGAAAGAAAGAATCGCATCCCTAGTAAAAGAGATAGAAATGGGGCTATGGGATAACTATTTGCTAATGCCTCCAGAAGCATACAATAATCTAAACGGGCAAAACATGGTGTCTAGATTAGTTTCGAGTCTTCCTGTCTTTAATCAGTCAGGTGGCGTAATTTCATCCAATCAAACTTTATAAACAAGCAGCAATCTGTCACTACCTGCATACAAAGGTCGATAAAAAGAAGAAACAATTTAAAATATCCCCCATATGAGCACAACAATAACCGTCAATAAGCAAACAGTAAGCCAGCTTTTGGAAGGAGGGAAAAGCAATCCGTTTGTTATACCTGAATATCAAAGACCTTACGCATGGAGTCAAGACGAAATTGATACCCTCTATAACGATCTATGGGATTTTACCATTACAGATGGAGGTCCCAAAAGAAAAGGAACATATTTTTTAGGAAGTATCGTATCATTCACAAACGAAAACGAAGAACAGGAAATTATTGATGGTCAGCAACGAGTTACCTCACTATTCCTTTTATTAAGAGCCATATACACAAAACTACAAAAAGACCCATCTACTGATGCTGCAAAAAACTTTATTAGGCTCATCGAGTCTGCTATTTGGAGGACTGATGAAATCACAGGCCAAGTAGATTATTCCGACATTTTATTAACATCTAGGGTTGTCAACAACGAAGGTAACGCCATACTTCTTAACATATTAAAAACAGGACAAGCTGACGTAAAAGCCAAAGACAATTATTCACAAAATTATATTCGTTTTCAGCAACTTTTGGATAATTCTTCAAAAGAAGCACCATTTTCGATTTTCGACTTTTTTCATGCAATTCTGAGACAAGCTATTGTTCTTCCCATATCTGCCGATAATCAAGATACTGCGCTTACTATCTTCTCCACACTGAACGACAGAGGCTTACCCTTGTCTGATGCAGATATTTTTAAGGCGACTATTTACAATAAATTGACAAAGGAAGAAAAAGAAGTCTTTATAGAACAATGGAAAGAGTTAGATGAGCGAGCCCAATACTCAGGGGAAAGCGTCCAAAAACTTTTCTATTATCATATGTTCTGCATACGTGCAGAAGAAAAAGACAGCAACAGTACTCTTTCAGGTATTAGAAAATACTATTCTGAAAATAAGTGGTCCCGGTTACTCGAGCCCTCTTTAATGGAGAAATTGCAAAATCTTCTCAATCTCTGGGTTGTTATAAACAAACGAGACACAATTGAAGATGAGGAATGGAGCAAGAATAGACAGGTACTCCAAATTCTGGATATTCTCTCTTCATATCCTAATGAGTTCTGGAAATATCCGGTCATATGCTATTACATGAGTCACAAAAACGATCCTGACTTCAGTCATCGTTTTTTGGTATTCCTTCGCAAACTTGCTGCGGAATTAGTATCAAGATACCTGCTCACCCCCACTGTTAATGCAGTCAAAGCTGACATATTAAAGCTTAATGTTAGCATAATCAATTCTCCTTCCCCTATTTTTGATTTCAAAGAAACAGACGAAGTGGAATTAAAAACTAAAATCAAAGCCCCGCATAGAAGCGTTGTGCGAATGCTTCTGAAAATGTTGGCATATGAGCATCAGGAGGAGCTTCTCCCAATCTCCTGGGAGATTGAGCATATTTTACCTCAGCGATGGCAAAATAGCTATTTCGCCGATTACAATGAAAAAGAAATCAAGGAAAGGATTGAACACATAGGCAACAAACTACCTTTCGAAAAGAAACTTAACATTATAGCAGGAAATGGATACTTTGAAAAAAAGAAACTATCTTACGAAAAATCTAACATAACTATAACGAAATCCATGGCACTTTCTCCCGTTTCTGAATGGGGATTAGAGAACATTTCAGAAAATGATGTCCATCAGGCAAACATCATAATGAAGATTTTGAAAAAATGGAAAGAGTCATATAACACTTCTGGTGAACAAACCGAGGAAATGCCAACAGAAGAACAGTTGAAATTTTTAGCAGAGTGCAAAGCAAAGGGGTGGGTTAAATATATAAGCTAAACCTTGTATGCCGCCCCCCTCCCTAGTCCTTTAGAGTCCTAGGAAGTGCAAAAGAACGTTTTTTTGCGTGTACAAGCTTTTTGTGGGTCGTATTATTCGAATATCAAGGACTTGTGATTCATGGACGGGCTGTTGATATTTAAGAATAATTATTAAACAACCCTCTAACGCAGTGAGCGTTAGAGGGTTTCGAGCTTAAATAGCCCCGGCGGGGCTCGAACCCGCGACCAAGCGATTATGAGTCGCCTGCTCTGACCACTGAGCTACAGGGCCGCAGCCATTGTAGCAAGTGGAGGGGATGAAGTCAAGCTAATTTTTTGTGAATGGAGGGGCGTTGACACATTTTTCTGCGCAGTGGTAGTTTTTTGGGGCTATGGTGCGGTGTTGCGTTAAATAAAGCTTGTGTTGCACATAGCGGTTGTGTATAGTGTTGGCATGGATAGCGTGAGTAGCAAGTTTTTCCTGATTGCCGGCATGTTTGTCGTGCAGTGTGGATGTGTGCAAGAGCCTTCGCGTCGTGTACCTGAGGCCGATGGAAGTGAAGCTGAGATTTGCAAAAATGTTACGACTGTGCGGCTTAGTCCCAAGGCTCAGCGGGCATTGGATGCCACGATATCGAAGGGGCTACTCGAGGATGAAGACGCAGAAGAAGATATAGGGGGCTATTTGCGGAATTATTCCCCGGAAACACAGTATGTTATGCGCAAGCTGACGAATAACAAGTGTTACTTAGGGGATGGTCATAACATTTTGCGCACGGGGATATTGCCGGATTTATGCGGTGATTTGGATGCGCTTTTACAGCAGGATGAGCCATCGGCGGCTACGTTGGAGCATGCTGTTTGGATGGCCACTAAGTTGGAGTTGCGGAATGTGATAACTTTTCTTGTGCTCATGGGGGCGCCTGCGGATAAATACGAACTCGGCATGTGAGCAAAAGGATGGGTTCAAATTCTTTTTGTTTCATTCCTCGGGTTTGGGGCTTCGCGTCTGCGCTTGCTACGCCCTCACAGGGTGTTCGCTTTCGCTCACTACACCCGACTGCCACTTATATGGTGGCGCGAAAAGCAGAAAGCTCAGTTCCTTACGGAGCCGAGCTTTCGCCTATGAAAAACAACCTGTAGAAAGAAGATTGTACCGATATTAGCGGATTGTCTTCACTGTCACAGCCTCTTTGCCAACGCGCTCACGCAGGTAGTTGAGCTTGGCACGACGCACTTTACCGCGGGTTACAACCTCAATCTTGGCAATCTTGGGGGTGTGCAGGGGGAAGGAGCGCTCCACGCCCTCGCCATAGGAAATCTTACGCACAGTGAAGGCCTCATTCACGCCGGAACCGCGCTTGCCAATCACAATGCCCTGGAAAATCTGTACGCGCTCCTTACCGCCTTCAATCACGCGGCAGTGAACTTTTACAGTGTCACCTACGTTGAAGGGAGTTACGTCGTCCTTCAGCTGCTCTTTTTCGATGGTATCGAGAATGTTCATCCTTGTTCTCCTTGTGTTCTGGTAAATGTTACTGGAGCCTCTCGGCTCTGGCGGTTGCGCAAGTCTACACTATTTTTGCCTTCTTGGCAACCCAAATTTGTGCAGATGGCGCATTTTTTTTCATTTTTCTTGGATGTTGGCGCTTTTTTCGGGCAAAACGAGCAGGTCTGCAAGCCGTGCACGCTCGTCTTCGCTGTATGGTGCGGGGGCTGTAAGGTCTGCTGTGCGGCGTGCGCTGGTGCTGTGCAGCACGGCGCATATGCCCTGCGGCCCGCAGATGGTGAAACGCCAATGCAGTGAGCTGGAGCCGATGCGCAGCAACTCTGCGGCTACGGTATATGCATCCCAGAATCGCAGGGGAGCGCGGTAGTCCGCTTCTACGTGCACGCGGGGATAGGCGTAGTTGTCCGGACGGAAGCCTCTGGCGTTCAGTGCGTAGAGTTCTGCTTCCTCCATGTAGCGGAAGTAGTTTGCGAAGTGGACGATGCCGGCGGCATCCGTAGCGTGCATGGGTACGCGGCCTTGGTGAATGTAGGGGGGCATGGCGGTCAATAGTAGTAACTACGGGAAGAGGCTGTGCCGAAGCGGCGGCGGATGTCGTCTGCCTTTGCGTTCCAGCCGGCATCCTGCACCTCTGCTATGTTGATGGTGTTGCCCGCTTCGTTGGTCCGGATGTAGAGCACGGCTATACGGCGACCATCTGTTACGGTGAGGAAGCGTGTGCGACTGTCAAAAATATCATCCACAGAGGCTATAGAGATGTCGCTTTCATCCCGCAGTGTGTTGCGATAAGCAGCCGGCACGGCATCGAGACCCAAGTGTTTCTCTGCGTGGGCTATGCTCATGCCGGCAAGTTCTTCCCGGTCGGAGATGCGTTTCATGACTCTGTATGCTGCATGCACGGCGGGGAAAGTTGCCAGACGCGAGCCATCCGGCTTCTTGACGTATTGGTACATGGTGCGCAGGTCGCGCCGGTAGGCTTCTTCTTCCGTCGGTTGTGGGTAGCACCAGAACCAGAGTACGACCGCGATGATAAGAGTAGCCCAACCTGCATTTTTGGCATTGCTGAGGCGTTGCAGTCTGCGGAGGATGGCGCGGAATGAGCCGAGTCGCTCGCTATCCGCCTCGCCGAAGAGGAAGTGCGGCTTAGTTTTTTGAGGGTTTGCGAGAATTTCCTGCACAGTGAGCGCTTTCGATGGATCCAGTACAGTGGCCTCCACGTTGTTGATGTCGCTCTCCTCGGCCGGTGCGGGTGGGTAGAGGAAACGCAGCGCCACCAGCCGGGTGAACATGGTGAGCCCCAGTACGCACAGCATATACAGCATGCCCTGTGCCAGTTTTCCGTCCTCGTACTCGAAGGTGGGGTGCACCAGCTCGGGGCAGGTGGCTGTGAACACCGGCCATGCGAGGAGTGCGCTGCCCATCACCACTAGCAGCGCGGTGAACCACACCAAGTTTCGCCGCGGCCCGGCTACGCTTACCAGCTCCATGAATAAGAAAGGCACCAGCCACATCCAAGGCTTAAAATCATAATAAGTGAGCCCCTGTACATAATCCAGTGCCGGGTTGGCGGGCATAATACTGTCCGGGTACGAAAACACGAAGAGCAGCGCCGCCGCTCCTGCCGTGCACAGTACCATGCGCAGCGCTATGGAGATAAACCTGAGCATGCGAGCCATTCTACGCTACGCGCCCCCACGTTGTCAAGTGCGCGTTTCGTCACAAATGCGTTACAGCGGAGGGGGGGCTTATTGGTTCTGCTTTGTGGGTGTCCGCACGAAACTGTGGGCGTAGCCTATAATCAATATTCCACCGATGATGATGGGCATACCATAGCGCATTTCGTAGGTAGTGGCTACAAAGGTACATATTGCAGCCGTGGTGAAGATGGGTATAAAGGGAATGAGGTATGCTGCGCCGAGTTTCCTATTACACAAAAATGCAAGGAAGAGAACGGCCACGTAGAAACAAAGAGCAATGGGGGATTGCATGCCGCCTCTGACATCCCAAACCATTTTGCCTTGTTGGAAAAGGTGAGAAAGAATGATGCCCGGATTTTTTGCAGCAATGCGAGCGAACAGCGGAAGCAGTTCCTTTTCTTTGCCCCCGAGATTCCAAGCAAAAGAGTATCTGTAGCACACATCGTCAGAGTCAAAATAGCCACCCCAAATGTATTTTTGCCCTTCAAATGCCTCACCTTTGCTGTGCTGAGTCAGAATCAACTCTTTTGGCATGATAAGCGCTTCCGCCTCTGCCAGCTCCTGCTCAGATATGTTGCCGTTTTGGGCAATAACCTCACATATCAGCTCTGCCGGCATGGCGAGTTTCGTGCCGACCATTTCAGATTTTGCATTGACGCAAGCCGGCAGGATGACATGTGCTGCGATGATGGCCGCAATTGGTATGAAGCATATAGCACAAACCTGTTTGAGATTTTTTTTGTTCCTGCATGCGACCAATAAGAGAGCCGCTGCTACCATGACAAGGATGGCTTGCCCATCGTATCTAAATGTGCCAACACCAACGAGCCCAACAGTGGCAAGAGTGGCTGATATTTTATCCGGGTGTCTGAACCAAGCCATCAGACCGACCGTGGCTATAGTATATGAAGATATGACATAGGAATCCTTTATGACTTCATGGATACACGGGAAAGTGTAGTAAATGATTGCTGCTATAGTCAGAAAGGCATAGATTACAGATAATTGTTCCCGCTTGCACCACCAGAAAACACAAAATGATGCACATGTGAAGTAAATTAGCTGAGCTACAACGAGAGTATGTAAAGAATCATATATATTTAGCAATAATCCGCTTAATA
Organism: Akkermansia sp.; assembly: GCA_045591805.1. GTDB lineage: Bacteria > Verrucomicrobiota > Verrucomicrobiia > Verrucomicrobiales > Akkermansiaceae > Akkermansia. Next base: position 9,150 of record JAZNTO010000031.1, read on the forward strand.
TCGTATGAAAAACAGGATGCGCCTTTTCGTATACGCCGGAATGTATTTGCCCCATCTGCCTGACACCGAAATCGAAAGAAGTGTGTGTGCCGTGGAAGTGCCATATCACAAGCAGAACAATCGCTGTGATAAGGGTGAAAAGAAGGCATTGCTTGTTTGTTTTGACCGGCAGGCACGAAAAAAGGTTGGATTTCGTGAGTCTTAATAAAAAGAGTAAAAAGCTGTAAAGCATAGACGCGATGAGAAGCTTGAACGCGCCTATGGCTGCATATGTCAACAATGTGTTCTCCGGAGCTATGTGGAGTGAGGCTGTATTCAAGGGTGTTGTCGGGAGGCACGCAAGAAGTGCCATGAGCACTATAAATACATGTCCGCTTTTGGTCGTTTGCGGGAATTTCAAATATGTCGAGCAGATATTGCTAAGAAGCGGAGCCGCAATACTTATGGATATGAAAGCAAGAAGCAAGAAGATTCCGTACATGTTAGCGAAAAGTGAACACGGCTACAGTACACGTTAAATATGCATTTGTCAAGTAGAAATTATCACCCATCGGCCGCCGCATAGCCGCCGATTTGTGGTTTTATCACCTGTTCTGCTCCCTCAAGCCTCCCCGCTGCTTTCTCCCAGCAGTAGGTGGAGGTGGCGCAGCTCGCCGGTGCCGTGGGTGGAAGCTATGTGCAGCAGGCGTTCCTCCACATCCGGAGCCGGTGGCATGCAGGCGGCAGGCAGGTCGGCGGTGAGCAGTTCCAGCGCGCATGCGTTGTGCAGTGCCATGGTGGTCTCGATAAAGCACATACGCGTGGGCTCATTCAGGATGAAATTGAGCGGTTTTTTGTTGTTGAGCACACGATGGGGCGGAATCTTGGTGCCGAACTCATCGTCTATGCCCATGTTGGCCAGTAGCACAGGTGAGGCTATGACGGCGGGGGCGTCCAGTCTGTTGTGAAGGGCGTTTATACGGCCGGTAGCTGTCACAACGCACCAGGCATGCAGCACGGTGTCGTTCAAATCCTCGCGGTCGTTCACATTCACAAACCCCACATCTCCGGGCAGCTCACCGGTTTTGTCGTCCACGTCGGCCACCATCACGTGCATGCCGTGTTTACGGGCGTAGTGCACAAGGCCGCGGCCCACCTTGCCGTAGCCTACCACCAGAAGCCTGCGCCCCTCCAAGTCTGTGTGTCCAAGCTGAGCCAAGGCGCGGAAGAAGCTTTCGCCCGTGCCGAGTGTAGTTTCTATGCGCTTGATTTTCCCGGCGTCTGCTACGAAAACCGGGCGGCGCGCCCTCTCGTACACCGGCACACCGGAGCGGGTAAGCTCTGCGTATCCTAGCGTGGGGGTGTAGCGGGCGCATTGGGCGGCGCAGTCCAGCACGATGTCGAAATTGTCCTGCCCTTTCTCGGCAGTATGTATGCCGAATTCCGGTAGCATGGCAAGCATGGCCGGGTCGCAAGGCATGTTGGTGCGTCGGGGTACATAGACCTCCGCCCCGGCGGCCTGCAAAGCCATGAACTTGCCGAGCGTGTTGCGGTATACCGGGCAGGCATCCAGTATGCGCAGGCCGGCGAGCGGCTCCGTGGCAGCCCATTCATCCGCTTGGCGGAGCAGGGTAGGCCATTCCGTGGGCGGATAAAAATCCAGCAAGTACTCTTTGATGCGTTGTGCGTTTGCGTTCATTCCTGCGCTCAATTTTAACCGCGCGCCCCGAAAATGCAAGCATATAGTGCGCAAATACCCGCTGTTTGGGCAAAAAGCGGGGTGATATCTCAGATTCTTGTTGCATGCGGGGGGCGTCTGTGCTAAATATGTGGGTGCAATGGAAAAAACACTCTTCCAGAAAATAGCTGATAAGGAGATACCCTCTACCATGGTGTACGAGGACGAGCTCTGCGTGGCGTTCCGGGATATTACCCCGGTGGCTCCCGTGCATGTGCTGCTAGTGCCGCGCAAACCGATACCGAGCATCGAGGCAGCAGCAGCGGAGGATGCCGCCCTGCTGGGGCATCTCATGCTGAAAGTGGGCGAGATCGCACGCGCCGAGGGACTGGCCGAAGGCGGCTTCCGCACGGTGCTCAACACCGGGGTGGATGCCGGCCAGACTGTGCCGCACCTCCACATCCACATTATTGGCGGGCGTTCCCTCCAGTGGCCTCCCGGCTAGGGAAAATACAACCTGCGATTTTGTTTGTATCGTTCATGGTAAGCTGTGTGTGAATGAAGGAGTTTATCCGCCACTATGAGTGGGTGAATAGCCATACTCTGGAAATAGAGTTCCCCACGAATCGCCTGCGGCTTTATTTTCTGGAGCCCGGAGTGGTGCGCTGTCGCTATGTTTCCCACCCGGTTTTCGAGAATATTCCCAGCTATGGTATTGCCCCGGAGTATGCCCCGGCATGTTTGCAGCCGGAAGAGGCTGAGCATGCGGAGTACTATGAGCTGGGCACGCCGCGCCTGCTGGTGCGCGTGCGCAAGACCGACGGCGGGCTGGAGTTCCTGGAGCGGGACCGGGGACGCGTGCTTTGTGCGGATGCAGAGGGGATGGGGCACCGTCTGCAGGAGAGCACGGGAGATGAACTCGTGTGGGTGCTTAAGGATATGCCGCCGGAGGCGCATTTTTTCGGGCTGGGGGATAAGCCTTGCACACTCAACATGCGCGGCCGCCGGTTCGAGATGTGGGGGGCAGATCACTATAAGTTCCACCCGGACAGCGACCCGCTCTACAAGAGCATCCCCTTCTTCCTGTGTCTGAATCAGGGGCTGCAGTATGGCATCTTTTTCGATAACACCATGCGCTCCTACTTCGACTTCGGGAAGGAGCGCGCAGACCGCTTGCTCTTTGGGGCGGACGGCGGGGTGATGGACTATTACTTTATTTGTGGCGAAGATGCGCTGGACACGGTGCAGACCTACACGCGCATGACGGGGCTGCCGCCCATGCCGCCGCTTTGGGCACTAGGCTACCACCAGAGCAAGTGGAGCTATTACCCGGAAAAAACGGTAACAGACCTTGCCGCCGAGTTGCGAGCCCGCCGCATACCTTGCGATGCCATACATCTGGATATTCACCACATGAAGGAATACCAGGCTCTTACTTGGGACAGAACTCGTTTCCCCGACCCTCCGGGGATGATTTCTCGCCTCGAGGAGCAGGGGTTCAAGGTGGTGACCATCATCGACCCCGGCATCAAGGTAAACCCGGACAATTATGTGTGGCGCAGCGGGTTCGAGCGCAATGTGTTCTGCCGTAGGCACGATGGCGCTTTGCTCTCCGGCGAGGTATGGCCGGGTATCTGCACCTTTCCGGATTTTACCTCTCCCGTCACCCGCAGTTGGTGGGCAGAGCTTTTCCGCCGCCAGATAGCCGAGTACGGCGTGCGCGGTATCTGGACGGACATGAACGAGCCTGCCATATTCCCGGATCGAACCTTCCCCCCCGACACCCGGCACAACTACGACGGCTTCTACTGCTCCCACTTGAAGGCGCACAATGTGTATGGCCAGTGCATGGCGCGAGCCACACGCGAGGGCATGGAGAAGTTTGCGCCGGAGCGCCGCCCCTTTGTGCTCTCTCGCGCGGGCTTTGCCGGCTTGCAACGCTGGGCCGCCACCTGGACCGGGGATAACGATGCGGACTGGGAGAACCTGAAAATGGCCAACCATATGGTGCAGCGCCTCTCTGCCAGCGGTGTGTCATTCTGCGGTGCAGATACGGGCGGATTCTTGGGGCACCCCACACCGGAGTTGTTTTGCCGGTGGATGCAGATGGCGGCCTTCCATGTGTTTTTCCGCAACCACAACAACGGCGAGTTCGGCGGGCAGGAGCCGTGGTGCTTTGGCTCTGTGGTGGAAGAGCTCGTGCGCCGTGCGCTGGAGAACCGCTATCGCTTGTTGCCATACTTCTATACACAGTTCTACAAGTACAGCCGCCGCGGGACGCCCATTATCCGCTCGTTAGCGCTCATGTACCCGGACAATCCGGATACCTACTGGCGCAGCAGCGAGTTTTTTGTGGGAGATGCCCTCTATGTAGTGCCGGTGCACCATCCGGGCGAGAGCGGGCGTTTCATGTACCTACCTCCGGGGCGCTGGTATTCGTATTGGACGGATGAACCCGCGCCGGATACCTCCACAGAGGCTTGGGTTTCCACCCCGCTAGCTTACATACCGGTATTTGTGCGTGGGGGCTGTGTGGTACCTCGCTGGCCGGTGCAGCAGTATGTGGGTGAGCTGGAGAGCCCTCCCGTGACACTGGATATCTGGTGGGCTCCGGAGCTAACACAACTCAGCGAGCTCTACGAGGACGAGGGGGACGGCTACGGCTACCGCCGAGGGCGCTATATGTTGCACCGCTTCGAGTACCGCGCCCGCCTGCGTGCTTTCAGCCTGCACCACCAGGTGAATCTGCATGCCGAGCAGCAGCACCGCAGCTTCGAGCTGGCTCTGCATGCTCTGCCGCACACAGCCACTCCCGAGGCCTCGGTAGATGGTGTGCCGCTGCCCATTGTGCAGGACGCCAATCGGGTATTCCGCGCTACCCTTCCGCTCAATTTTTCCGAATTGAAAATCACCTTCTGACGCGCCATGGCCATCAAACGAGATACGCTGGACAAGATACTCAATCGCTTAGAGCACCTCACCCCCGAGGAGCTGCGACAGCTTTTCATGCGCCTCGCATCTGAGAAAGGGCTTCTCCAAGATGTGTTCGATGCGCTGCGGGACGGGCTTATTCTCTTCGATGCCGAGGGCTCCGCCTGTTTTGCCAACCGCGCAGCCTGTGCCATCTACAACCGTCCGCTCAATGAGTTGCTGCGGGTGCCTTTTGAGCACTTAGTGGGGGGTACATGTACCTGGGCAGAAGTGCAGGATAGCGGGCTGGCTATCACACGGGATTTGCATGTGAACTACCCATCGGAGCGTCACTACAATTTCCTTATAAGCCCGGTAGCCGGAGCTGCTGAGTATCTGCTGCTCATACGCGACGACACCGAAACGCTCGCGCGCGGCGAGGAAGATGCAGAGGCAGAGCAGTTCAACCTCGTCACCTACATGGCCGGTGCGGTGGCACACGAAATCGGAAATCCGCTTAACTCCTTGGGGCTGAATCTTCAGCTCATGCAGCGCAAGCTTGCTAAGCTGGGACCCGCTGCTCAGGAAAAGCTTGCTCCCCTGTTGGAAAGCGCTCTGGGCGAAACCCGTCGGCTGGACACGCTGCTGCGCCAGTTCCTGCAGTCTGTACGCCCCGGCCACCTGCGGCGCGAGACTGTGCGTCTCAACGATGTGGTGGAGCATGTGCTTGCCGTGCTGGAGCCGGAAATCGCCCCGCGCGGTATCAGTATTCAGCTCGCTCTCAGTAAAGACCTCCCCGAGCTGGAGGCAGATGCCGGGCAGCTCTTCCAGGCTCTTTACAACCTCATCCGCAATGCCTACCAATCCATACCCGGCAGCGAGGGCGGTGTCTACATTCAGACCGATTACAACGATTCGGACGTCCGCATCATCATCGGCGACAACGGCTGCGGTATCTCCCATGAGGTGATGGGCAATATGTACGAGCCCTTTCGCACGACCCGCAAAAAGGGCAATGGTCTCGGGCTGCTCATTGTACGCCACATCATCAAGGAGCACGGCGGTACGCTTTCCCTAGCCTCCGGAGAGGGAATCGGTACGAAAGTTTCCATCACCCTGCCGCGCGCAGATCGCGTGGTGCGGCTGCTGCCGGGTATGTAAAACGCTCCATGCCGCCGCGGGTTATTGTAGCTTGGGCACTTGTACACGCAAAATGTCTTGCTTTCCGGCACATTCGGTGTAAAATACGGGGGTATGTTCAGCCTGCGTCATATTCTAGCCGCCATAGCCGCCATCGGGGTGCTGTGTGTTGTTTTCATCCCGGATTGGTTTGAGAATCCGCGAGAGCTGGCCATAGGTGAGTGGCTGGGCGTTCCGAACAAGATGCAGGGCGAGGTGGATGCCACGCAGGTGCGCTGGCAGGTTGGCGGACACCGCGGAAAGTTCTCTTACACCTGGGTACAGACGGAGCAGGAGCCGTACCGCGTGCAATTCCGCCGTGGGGATAGAGTATTCGAGGCCGATGTGGAGTTTCGCGGCAGAGATGAGGCCGTGGTGTATCCGCTTATCTTCGAGCAGCTTCCTGAACTGGCTCAGGAGTACATACGCAGTCGCAACAAGGCTAAGAATCGTCCTGAAAACGAGATGATTTTTGTTTTTCGCCGTGCAAAGAAGAAATAAGGTACTGTGTGGCGGCATTGTAGCTTGACGTAGGGCGGGAGGTTTGCTAGGATAGAGAGCCATGAAGAAATGCCTCACATGCCTGGTAATGCTAGCGGCCGTGCTGCTGATGCTTTGCGGGTGCAACCGCGAAGAGGAGGGGAGTACCGTTATTCGTATGGGCGGTTTCCCGAATGTGACCCATGTGCAGGCGCTGGTGGCTCGCAACATGACGCGCAACGGCAACGGCTGGTTCGAGCGTTACCTGCCCGGCTACACCGTGGAGTGGTACACATACAATGCCGGACCAACTGCTATGGAGGCAATTTTCGGCCGTACGGTGGATCTCACCTATGTGGGACCCAGCCCGGCGTTGAATGCTTACGCTGTGTCTGCCGGACGTGAGGTGCGTTTGCTTGCCGGTGCGGTGAACGGGGGGGCGGCTCTCATGGTGGCACCGGAGAGCGGTATCGAGAAACCGGCGGATTTCAAAGGGCGCAGCATTGCCACGCCACAGCTGGGGAATACGCAGGATGTTTCATGCCGTGCTTGGTTGGGGAGAAATGGCTTGCGCTGCACGCTGGAGGGGGCAGGGGATTGCCGCGTGAGCCCCACGCCCAATGCCATGCAGCTGCAGCTTATGAAGCAGGGGGATATCGCCGCCTGCTGGACCGTGGAGCCTTGGGTATCCCGCTTGGAGAAAATGGCCGGCGCCCGTGTGCTCGTGCAGGAAGCGGATGTGGTGACCACCGTGCTGGCCGGGCGCGTAGGCTGGTTGCGCCGCCACCCGAAGGAGGCGGCTGCTATTCTCCAAGCTCATAAGGATTTGACACAGTGGATACTGGAGCACCCCGAGGAGGCGCAGGCGCATGTGGTGAACGAGCTCACGGAGTTGACTCAGGCACCCTTCGACCCGGAGTTGGTGCGAGCTGCTTGGCAGCGTCTGAAGCTTACTACAGAGGTGGATATCCCCGGCTTGAGGCAGTTTGTGGAGGATGCACAGAGTTGTGGACTGCTGGACCACGTGCCCGCTCTGGATGGAATGCTTTATAATCCCGCACAGGAATAAAAAATTATGAAGAAGTTAGAACAGGAAATTCACGCGTACCCCACGGCAAAGCTCAGTGTGGAGCACGTGTGTAAGGATTTCAAGACCAAGGCCGGCACGGTGCGTGCGCTGGATGATGTGTCGCTTACCATCAACGAGGGCGAATTCGTGTGTTTCGTGGGCCCCAGTGGTTGCGGCAAGTCTACACTGCTCAATATCATAGCCGGTTTGGAAAAGCCGGACAGCGGCTTGGCGCTCATCGATGGTGTACCCATCACTGCACCGGGGCGAGACCGCATGATGATGTTCCAGGAGCATGCGCTTTTTCCTTGGCTGGATGTCATCGGCAACGTGATGTTCGGCCTCAAGCAGAAGCCGAATCTCAATGACAAAGAGCGCTTGGAGGTGGCCAAGTATTACCTTTTCCTGGTGAAGATGGATAAGTTTGCCCACTCCAATATACACGAGCTTTCCGGCGGCATGCGCCAGCGTGTGGCTCTGGCGCGATCGCTGGCTCCCAATCCCAAGATTCTGCTCATGGACGAGCCTTTTTCCGCCTTGGATGCCATGACTCGCGAGCAACTCTACGGCGATATTCAGGACATCTGGGAGAAGCGTAGGAAGACTATCATTTTCGTGACTCACAACGTGCGCGAGGCCGTGTGTCTGGGCAGCCGCGTGATTCTCTTCTCCCCGCATCCCGGGCGCGTGCGCGAGCACTTCCCCGTGGGGCTCGGACGCCCGCGCAATATCAACGACCACGACTTGGCTGACCTCTCCCTGCAGATTACCTCTGCCCTGAAGGGGTACCGCAATGCCGCCGAATCCGACTGAAGCTTCTCGCTCTCTTTTTCTTAGATATTATGAAACGTGTTCTCAGTACGCTTATTTTCTTTGCCTTGCTCATCGGAGTATGGGCGGCGCTCACCGGAGACTTGCTCCGCTGGGGCATCGGCCCGGAGGAGCCCCTGTGGTCTCCCTATGTGCTGCCGCCACCTTCTATCGTGTGGCAGTATTTGTGGGACAACATGGTGAACGGTAAGATTCCGCTCTCCATGCTCATCACGCTGCGGCGCTTGCTTATAGGCTATGTCATAGGTCTTATTATCGGCGTGCCACTGGGCATGCTGGCGGCGCGTTTTCGCTGGGCTAGCGATACGCTGGGAGTTCTGGCTTTGGGCTTGCAGGCCTTGCCGAGTGTATGCTGGGTACCGCTGGCCTGTATCTGGTTCGGCCAGACCGAGGCGGCCCTGCTTTTCGTGGTCATCATGGGTACGTTGTGGAGTGTGCTGCTCTCCACGCAAAACGGCATGCGCAGCGTTCCTCCTATTTATGCACGAGCTGCTCGCACCATGGGCTCGGGGCCGTTGCACACGCTGCTGTTTGTCACGCTGCCGGCTTCCGCTCCCTTTGTGGTGAGCGGCATGAAGCAGGGGTGGGCTTTTGCCTGGCGCTCGCTCATGGCTGCGGAGATTTATGTGGCGGTTGTCTCCGGCTTCGGTATCGGCCAGTATTTGCACTATGGCCGTGAGTTGCAGCGTATGTACCAAGTTATCGGTATTATGTTTATCATCATTCTGGTAGGTCTGTTGGCGGACAAGATTCTTTTCTCCCCCGCCGAGAAATGGCTTCACCACCGCTGGGGTACAGACAAGGAATGAGGTAAAAATTGATTGAAAGCAGTCGATTGTCTGAGGATATGCAAAACTGGGTCGAAGAGTTGCGGGCGGAACTCGGGGCGTGCGTGCACACGGAGCCGGAGGTGCTGGCTACCCACGCCGGCGACAAGTGGCATGCCTCCGCTTTGCCGGAGGCTGTGGTGCTGGCTACGGAGACCTCGCAGGTGGCCTCTGCCATGGCTTTTGCCGCGAAGCGTGGCATCCCGGTGACACCTCGCGGAGCCGGCGTGGGCTATGTAGGCGGCTGTGTGCCGGTGCGCGGGGGGCTTGTCATCTCCGTGGCAAACATGCGCCGTATAGTGGAGGTGAATCCGGCGGATGGCGTGGCGGTGGTGCAAGCCGGCGTACTGACGGCGGATTTGCAGAATGCCTGTGCCGAGCTCGGTTGGTTTTACCCGCCGGATCCCGCCTCGCGCAAGGAATCGAGCATTGGCGGCAATATCGCTACCAATGCCGGCGGCCCGCGCTGCTTGAAATACGGCGTAACACGCGCCTACGTGCTGGGGCTGGAGGTCGTGCTGGCAGACGGCCGCGTGCTGACCTGCGGCGGCCGCACCCACAAGAACAAACAAGGCTTCGATATCGTGGGGCTCTTCTGCGGCAGCGAAGGCTTGCTGGGTATTGTGACTCAGGCTACTCTGCGTATCATCCCCGCGCCGCCGGCTCGCGCGGCTCTGCATGCCGGCTTCCCGCGCTTTGCCTTGGCGGCTGCTGCGGTGCAGAATGTTTTGCAGGGCGGGCATTTGCCGGCAGCTCTGGAGATTACGGATGCCTTTACCCTGCGCGCTGCGCGCAATCACTTAGGCCCCGGCGTGTTGCCGGAGGAGGCTTGCGGGCACATCATCATCGAGATAGACGGCCAAGCGGATGCCGTGGCTACGGAGTTGGCGGCTATTGCCGACATTTTGCGAGCTACCGGAGCCTCGGAGGTGGTGACAGCCAACACGGAGGCAGAGGTGGAGGCCATCTGGCAGCTGCGCCGCGAGTTTTCGTACAGCCTGAAGGCCACCGGCCTCACCAAGCTGAACGAGGATGTGGTCATCCCCCGCTCGCAGCTGGTGGCACTTGTGGAGTTCTGCGAGAGTCTGGAGCGCGAAACCGGCATTCCCGTGGCCTGTTTCGGCCACTCGGGGGATGGCAATATACACACCAACATCATGGTGCTCAAGGATGCCCAAGGTCGCGATATCCGCGAGCCGGCGGATGCTCTGGTGAACCGCCTTTTCGACTGGGTTCTGGCGCACGGCGGCAGTATCACCGGCGAGCATGGTATCGGTATTGCCAAATCTCCCTGGTTCCCGCAGGCTGTCGGCTCCGTGGCTTTCGACCTTCACCGTACACTTAAAAACGCCCTCGACCCGCAGGGAATTCTGAACCCGGGCAAGATGGGGCTCTGAATCGTCATGAAAGCACAAATCAAGGAAGTAGGGGGGGAGTTCAGCCGCTTTTTTGTGGTTGGTGTGGCAGCCACGCTGGTGCATCTGGCTGTGTATGTGCTGCTCAACTACCTGTTTGGCGTAAGCGAGGCAACCCCACTTGCGCTGACTCTGACATACGCTATTGGGTATCTGGTGAGCTTTGTGTGCAACTACCTGATATCGCTCAAATGGACATTCCGTACACAGGGAAGCGTGAAAAAGGGTGTGGGCTTCGCATTTTCTCATGCGGTGAATGCCGGCATGCACTTGTTGCTGCTCAACTTGTTTCGAGCCGTTGGGCTTGGTGGGGCGCTGGTCGCGCTGCTGGGCTTCCTTTGCCCTTGGCTCGTGCAGTGCTGCCCTATACTGGGTCAGCCGGAAACTCTCCTGCCGTTTCCCGTTTATGTGGTGGTTGTCCCCGTCAACTTCCTCATGGTGCGCTATTTCCTGAAAAAATAATTCCGGCTCCCGAGGTGCGGAAGCCGGAGTGCGGAAAAACGCTCCTTTATCGCTTACTTGCTTTGTTGCTGTTGCGGAGCCGGGGCTTGCAGCGGTTGGCGCGTCTTGGGGTCTACCTCTGTGCCGTTTATGTACATGCGTGTGGTAACCTGCCCGGTGGCGGGGTCGTATTTGCTGACGGTATCGATACGCTCCTGGATGACGCCGCCTTTGCCGTCCGGGCGCATGGAGAAGCTGCTGCTGTAGCTCTCCCCCATGTGGCGGGGACGGGCATTCAGTGGGGCTACCGTGGTGGGCAAGGGCGCGGTCTGCTGTGGTGCCGCAGCCGGTGCCGGCTGCTCACCCTGCTGCTCCTCTTCGGGGACGATACGCGCCATACGCGTGCAGGGGCGCACATTCTGCCCTTGCGGCTCGGAGAAAATGAAAAGATGGTCTATCTTCATGACCGCTTGCTCACCCGGCTTCATCTTGGAGATTTCCTCCTTTATCTGTGCGGGCTGGCCGGGTATGGCGCTATTCATCGGCACCGTGAAGAGGCTGCCCTCGTGCATGGCGCCGTCTCCGTAGCGTACATAGCGGCGGTGCCCCAGATTTTCCAGCACCTCAAACACGGCATTCTGCTCGCCGTCTTTCTCCTCCATGCCCTGAAACTTAGCTCGTACCGCATTGGCCGCCATCAGCTCGCACCTTTCGCCTATGCTTTGCCGTGCGCCGCCGGGAAGCGGGGCGCCGCTCATACTTATATCCGCCACGGCTACCGCAGAAAGCAGTGCCAGACCACCTGCAAGGCTGAGTATGCTACCTGTCTTCATATCTAAACTCTAAGACGCCTTTCCTCCCCGTTTTGTTCAAAATTTGTTCTCGCTATCGCTCCGAGACCCCCTCTCCGAGTTTTGCCCCGCAAAACAAGATTTCTCCGCCGCCTGCGCAGCAGGCAAGATTTCACTGAGCCCGCTAGGGCGAAATTTCATCGAGTGAGCCGCTAGGCGAACAAGCAGAAAGAAAACATTACCATCCAATAGAGCGATGTTGGATGGCAATGATTTTCAATAGCGTAAAAACGCATCGCATACCGTCACCCGGCCGGTATGCGATGCGTTGTGGGGGGATGGGGATTACTTAATGAGTCGTATCTTAGTTACAACGCCGCGCGGGGATTCCAGCATAGCAGCGGACTCGCCCAAGGCGGTATTTTCGTATTCTCCCGATACTTGGTTGTAAATGACGTGATCCAGATATATTATCGTGCGGAAGTCATTGGTGTACAAGCCGGTCGCCTCCATAAGCTTGATGTCGGCCGCAGTGCCGAGCGCTACGATAAGGCAGCGTGTATCGCGCTTTCTGCCACGGCGTGGTGTCGGAGCCGAAGCCGCGGAGTTCATCATGGCATTGTTAGCCTGCATGGATTGCATCAATTCTGCAAAGTCGTCCTCCATGCCTTCCGGCGCGGTGAACGCGGGCATTGCCGGCTGCGGCATGTTCATGCTGCCGGGGGAACCCATGGGGCTCTGTTCGGCCTGTTCTCCGGCTTCTTTCCATTCTGCTATAGCATCATCCAAATCAAAGTCACCTTCGGGGACGTTAAGGATGGTGACCTGACCGCTTGTCGGGTAATCCAGATATTCTGCGGGAGTTTGTACGGAAACGTCTTCATCGTACAATGCGGCAAGCCGGGAGCAGAGGACGTTGAGCAGTGCATGCCGTTTCTTCTCTGTGCCACCCAGCACGAGAACTTTGGCACCGAGTTGGCGCTGGCTGATATATACGGGCGTGCCTTTCATATTGTTGCGCAAGCCTACAAGTACCCCGGAAGTATTGTCTATGCTCTCAGCCGGTACTTCTGCATAGCCATCGCTACTGTAAATGTATACATCCGTAGGCAGACAATTCTCTGCCACTGCCTTCTCATGCAGAGAGTTGACGCATTCCAACACCTCCTTGGTGTCGCGGAACTTCTTGGGCATGTTCTTGTTGCCGCTCTGGAAGATGATATTGCTTTCTTTGCGACCCAACGCATAGTTAAGCAATGCCTGTCCCTTGCGGTTAAACGTGGCCGGCACGGTGTTGCCGGAGGCCAGGAAGTAATCCGTCTCACTCTCAGCCATGCGCATGGCAATACGGCAGCCGAACTGGTTTTTCGCCTCGCCATCCAGGCAGCCATCGCGCAGCGTCTGCGTTGCCAATATAGCATGGAAGCCGAAGGAGCGCCCGCGGCGCACCAAGTCGTTCAATACCGTCTTGGCCTCCTCGCCATACTTCTTATCGCCCAGCAATACTTGGAACTCATCTGCCACCAATACGTAGCGACACATCGTGCTGCCGCTCAGTTTGCGATATTCATCCAGATTCTTGGCATTGACTTCTTTGAACAGTGCGCCGCGACGTCCGATTTCGCTTTGCACCTCCTTGAGCACTTCTAAGCCGAATTCGGCGTTCGCACCCACAGATAGCGCGTATACATGCGGAAGTTTGGCAAACGGGGCAAACTCCGTGCCTTCCTTGTAGTCCAGCAGCAGCATGCGCAGTTCCTGCGGCGAGTAGCGCTCTGCCAGCGAGCAGATGATTTCGCTGAGCAGCACACTCTTACCCGAACCCGTGGCACCACCGATAAGGGCGTGGAATGCATCGAATGCCTGCCCTACACCCAGTTCGAAGAATTGGTTTTCGCCCTGCGCTGTCATACCCATGATGGCTCGCAGTCCCTTGGACGAGTTCCCAAGCCAAAGTCCTTCGCCATCTGTATCGGAGAGGGCTCCGCTGAGGTAGGCTCTGTGTGCCTTTTGTACTGCTTGCAATTCATCTTTGGTCGGCAGATAAAACTTGCAGTTTAGAGCTTGTTGCGTTACAATTCGTTGGGTTATTTTGCCGCTGTATTTGTCGGGGTTTACCTTGCTGTATAACTGTGCTCTGTATTCCTGCGAGGCCTCCCCCTTCTCCGTATCATCTATTGCGAGGTATGGCAGGCAATGACTGAATTGCTCTTGCGTAGCTGCTTTAGTTCCGCAAATGAAAAAGTATATGCCGTTGCGTGCAGGTATGTCGGATTTCAGCATGTCGATGATGGTTTGCTGAGCATCAGACAATTCTTGTTCCTCGCCTCTTGTTCTGTATAAATCGTCCCAATTTGCAATAAAGACTATCTGAATGGGAATGGAATCCGTCGCAATAGCGTTTGCCGCATTATCGCATCTCCAGGTTTGAGCATCTACGGATTGGTTTGCAATCCGGGAGCGCAGTTTGCCCAGCAGGCGGTTTAGTTCCGCTTCTTCGACAATGATGGGCGCCTCAGCCTGTTGGGGAATCAGGCTCATGTTTTTGCCCATCAGCTTCGGGTCTACCTTGTGTACCAGAACACTCTTATCCTCTGCCTGTAGCATTATACGTAAGAGCAAGCTGCTGCCGACCTCGTTTACAATACTTATGGGCGCGGCGTCCCCATCTCCGTCTATGTCGTATGAGCTTAAGCATAAGCCGCGGAAGTAGCTCCAGTCAAACAATAACGGAACTTCCAGTCTCCGGCCGCTTCCGTTCTTTTCCTCGCGACGCGTTATCTTTTTGCGCCCTGCATGTTCGATATCGGTCAATGTTAGCTGCTTTATTTTCATCTTAACTTTTTAATAACAAGTCTATTATATCGTAATTAAGAGAAAATAAAAGACTTAACTATGACTTTTTTGATTAAATCAGCGTTTCCCTAGGCATCTCGCTCATAGCGAACAGGGCCCGGCGTGTAGAATCGCATTGCGACTACACGCCGAACGTGTTTTTATGCTCGCTGTTTTCCAGAATGCCGCGGCATCTTTTCGGCTGACCGGGCTCATGTAGCGACTGCGCAGCATGGTGCTGTCGCGGTGCCCCATT
>JAZNTO010000032.1:0-13389 GCA_045591805.1 Akkermansia sp.
GGAGGCGCGGCTGTGCTGCTTTGCCAGGGGAGGTCGGGGGGCAACTCGCTTTTCGCCTGCAGAGATATATCGACATCCTGCAGGGGGGCAAGCTGCTGCTTCAGATCCGCCGGATAGGGAGCAGGGGGAAGTAGCTGCGCAGCAGCTCGGGGCTCAGAGCTCTCGCCGCTCGGCACTGCGTGTTGTGCCAGCCACAGCAGGAGAATGGCAAGCCCCACTATCCATAAACTGTAACGCAGCCATTTCATCATCAGAATTGCAGGGTGCAGCCGCCGTGTACAGATGTGCCCGCGGAGATGGCGGCATCTCCCGGTGCTCCGTACCCGCCTTCTGTTACGAATTTCTGGTTCGTGAGGTTTTCCACTCGCAGATGCAAGGTAAGGTTTTTGTTCACCTCGTAACGTGCGTACCAGCGCAGACTGTAGAAGTTGTCCACGCGTGTCGTTGCGGCATTCTCGTAATTACTGCGACCTGCCGCTGCGGTGAACCCGATGCCGGTCGTGAATCCTTCCGCCGGTGTGGTATACAGCTCTGCGGCCCAGGTGTTGCGGCTGGTCCAGGGAGCCTGGTCGCCGTTGCTGGTTTTCGGTCTGGCGAGTGTCCAGGACAACTTGTAGCCGGTTTGCCAGGCTTGCTCCAGAGTACCGCTTAGGGCCAGTTCCACTCCGGGGATTTCACGATGCCCCTGTTCATTGGTGTAGTAGACATCTGCCCCTTTGTATATGACTGCGATACAGTTGTTGATACGCTGGTAGAAGGCAGTGAGGCTGAGGCTGTGTCCGGGCGCAATGTCGTGTTCGATTCCTATATCTGCACTGAAGTTCTTTTCCTGCTGCAGATTCGGGTTGCCGTGGTATGTATAGTAACCGCTGGTGAACACGCTCCTGCTGCGCTGGAAGGAGCCGGGAGAGCGGTAACCGGTACCGACCGAGGCAAAGACTCGTGTGGCATCGTTGTTGAATCGGTAGCTGCTGGCAGCTCTCAGTGCGAGGGAAGAATTGTAGATATTACTGAGCTCCAGGCGCGCAGCCAGTGAGCTGTGCCAGGCTTCTACGGGGGCGTAGCTGTGTTCTGCGAAAAAGGCGTAAGTATTTTCCAGATTCCGCTCTCCGTTTGTGGTGGTATAACTATCGTGGTAATCGTAGGCGCTGCGGTTCCAGGCAAAACCGGCTGTGGTACTTTGGTGGGGGCACCACTTATAGTTGTTTCGCCATTCCAGCTGGACGTTGCGAAGGTCCTGGTAGTAGCCGGTGCCTAAAGTGGCATCGTAGCCGTAATATCCCAACATCAGGCTGCTGCTCAGGCGGTTGCTCAGGCGGCTCTGCCATTTGGCCGTGGCCAGATTGGTGCGGAAACTGTATGGATTGTAGTAATGATATCCGGCATAGGAAGATTCATAGCCGTACTCCGAATCTTCTCTGCGGTAGGTCAGGGTAAGGCTGTTGTCCGCATTCACCTGCCAGTCCAGGCGCAGCGCTTCGTTCCACCCCTCATATTCTCCGGCGTTACGTTCAGTGGGGCGAGAGCCGTCTGCAAAACTAATATCATTGTCCGTTCGTGAGTAAGTGGTGCTCAGGAAATAGGCTAGCTCACCGTTCTCTCCCTGCGCGGTGACATTACCCGTGTAGCTGCTGTGACTTCCGGCCTCCTGAAAGAGGCTCAACTGCGGTTTGGATGCATTTCCTTTCGGCGTCTCCATGTAGATAACTCCACCCATGGCGCCACCGCCGTATACGGCTCCTTGACTGCCCCGGAGCACTTCCAGCGTGCCGATGGAAAACAAATCTGCACGAGCAATGGTGTTAGCTGTAAGCAAGCCGCCGCCGGAGCTGTTGAAGATGCGCATGCCGTCCACCATGGGCAGCACAGCTGTATCTCGGTTTTCGCCGCGTATGCTTACTTTGGCGGCATTTCCCCGCTGGTTTTCACCGCCGCCGGGCAGGGCGGTAACTCCGGGCAGAGTGCACATGGCATCCGCTGCATTGCGTCTCCCGCTTTGCCGAAGCTCCTCTGTATCCGCCACGCTTACGCTTACCCCCGTGGTATCGTAGGGTACCGCCTCCCCGCTGTGCGCACTCACCGTCAGGGGCGCCAGCTCCGTCTCCGGCAACTCCCCTTGTGCATGCGCAAACCCGCCTGCCAGTATTGCGGCAGACACTACTGCATGAACCCCGCTGCGCGGGGCTATCTTTCTCTGTATCATTCTGTTGTGGTGTCGTAGGGCGGTGCGACGCCGCCCGGTGCGAACGAAACTCCTCGGCTGGCATTCCGACTGAGCCCTGCCGATTTCATACGGCGGACAACACGGTTGCGGCACAGCGGCAGATTCTCACTGCCTTCCCCATCTATTTCCTGCGGCTTCCTCGCCGCCTCCGGGAGCTCTGCTTCTGCTAGAGTGCAGAAGCTCTGCAATTCTTGTACCACAATCTACCCCTATATACAAGCCCTATTTCATGGGCTTCCGTAGTTTGTCTCAGCCTCGGCATCGCATACATATAGCCGGGCATGTGCTTTGCAAGCTTCGTGTACCAAGCAAAGAACCCGCACAAGTGCGGGTTCTTCACGACAGGCAAGCTTACAGTCCTCAAAACACCGCGCGCTTGCGCGCCGAACTGTACACTTCCAACCTTAAAAATTCAACATCCAACTTTACGAATAGGCGGATTCCACCTTGTGGGCCACATCGCGGTAGCCGTAGTCCACTTCGTAGATGACTTTGAAGCTTTCGAGAGACTTGTCTTTGTTGCCGGCGGTCTCGTAGAGGCAGCCAATCATGTAGAGAATCTCCTTCTTGGTGTCATCCATAGCCACAAGCTCCTTGTCTGCGTCTTCGAGCTGGCGGATAGCCATATCCACCATGTTCTTGGCGGCGTAGCACTTGCCGAGCATGAGCATGGATTTGATACGCAGGTTGGGGTTGGTGCGGGCGCGCTGCAGCGGGGCAATGGCCTCGGTGTACTGCTCGGCATCGAAAAGTGCCTGGCCGTACTTGAACTGCAGCTGGGCGTCTGTGGGGTTGGCTTCCACACGAGCTTTGGCATCTGCCACCACGGATTCGGCAATCTCTTTCTTGCGAGCGGCAAGGGTTGCCTTGGCCTCTTCGTTGGTGGGGTCTGCGGCGAGAATCTGCTCGTAGTAGGTGATTTCTGCCTGCATGGCTTTCTCGTGCATCTCCATGGCTTTGTCGTTGATGGAGAGGTCTGCGCCGCCGCTCAGTTGGTAGGCGTAGGCGTAGAAGGAGTAAGAGTTGGCGTAGTCCTCCATCTGCTCGTAAATGGAGGCGATATCCTTGACCACCTGCATGTTGGTGTTGTCTACGGCGTACTGCTCGGAGAGCTGGGCAAGGCGCTGCTCCATTTCCGCGCGGGTGAGCCCCATCTTGTCGGCGGTCTCCAGGTCGGTCGTGGCGGTCTTGTTTTTGAGCTTGGTGCGGAAGTCACCCTTGCCCTCCCAGTTGCCCTGTTTCATGGTTGCACGAGCGGCGCAGTCTTTCTCGCCGCGCTGGGCGATGGCGTCCGTGCGGTCGATGTTGAGGATGCGGCGGTAGGTTTCGGCGGCCTCAGAGTACTGCTCGTTCTTGATGTAGTGGTTGGCCAGCTGGTGCATGTGCTTCTTGGCATTCGGCTGGCCCTGGCAGATGGTCTCCAGAGCGAAAGCGGCAAGCTCCGGCAGGTTCAGTTCTGTGGCGGCGGCAAAGAGCGCTTCGTTGGCGGTTACAGAGTAGGGGTCTTTCTCCAAATCATCCTCGATGGTTACAATCGTTGTAGCCGGATCCTTGCGGGTGGAGGAGATGCGCATGCCGCCGAACAGCGATGAGCGGCGCCCGGCATCGGGAGTGGTCTTCACCTCGCAAAGGCGCAGAACCTTGCGGCCTTCCAGAAAGCCCGGTGCACGCTTCACGAGAGTCTTAAGAATACTGACGGCGTACTTGTAATTTTTTGCAGCTACAGCCTGCTGAGCCTTAATCCACAGAGAAGCTTCTGCGGACGGTAACTGACGTTCGGTGATGATGCTGATCATAAGTGTGTGTGTAAGAGAGATTTCGCGCCGCACAACCCCCGCGCGGGGTGGTGCACGCACTGTTTCCTTTATATTTACCACAAAACACACGCGATTTCAACCTTGTTTTTTGAAAAAATTATGGCAAAATGACGCAGAGATGAGAATTGATGCCATATTGAGCCGATACGGGTACTGCTCGCGGCGCGAAGCTGCGCAGTGGGTCAAGCGTGGGCGTGTGTTGGTGAAAGGGGTGGCGGCCAAATCTGCCTCTGCCAAGGCGGAGCCTGAGGATGTGCTGGTGAACGGAGAGCCCATACCTTTTCCGCGTGGGCTGTATGTGGCTCTGCACAAGCCGGTGGGCTGCACATGCAGCCACCGCGAGGAAGGGGAGCTGGTGTATGACCTGCTGCCGCCGCAGTGGTTGCAGCGCGGGGAAGGGGTGAGCACCGTGGGGCGTTTGGACAAGGAGACCTCCGGCCTGCTGCTTATCACGGATGACGGCGCGTTTCTGCATGCCCTGACAAGCCCCAGGCGCCATGTACCCAAGGTGTACGAGTTCGTGTGCTCTGCCCCCATACCAGCGGAGGCTGTGGGGCTTTTTGCAGCCGGCGAGCTGCTGCTGCATGGCGAGTCTACCCCCTGCCTGCCGGCGGAGCTGGAGATAACCGGCGAACTCACCGGGCGGCTCACCCTGCACGAGGGGCGCTACCACCAAGTGCGCCGCATGCTGGCTGCTGTGGGGGCTCCCGTGGTGCAGCTGGCTCGCACGGCCATCGGCCCACTGAGGCTGGCGGACCTGAACCTGGCCCCCGGCGAGTGGGCTGCCATAGACCCCGGCATTTTTGCATGAGCTTCGATATGCCCATAGCCGTGCGGGCGCATTTTGATGTGCTGTACGAGGATGCCTCTGTGCTGGTGGTGGACAAGGCTGCGCCTTTGCTCACTCACCCCACGGGCGAGAAGAATGAGCCGACTCTCTGGCACGGTGTGCGGGAGCTGCTGGCCTACGAGCTGGCCTGCGGCGGACAGGTGTCGTTCATCAACCGTCTGGACCGCGAGACAAGCGGTATCACCCTCATAGCCAAGACCGCGCATGCCGCGCGCGAACTGGGCAAGGCCATGCAGCACCGCTTGCTGCAGAAGGAGTATTTTGCCGTGGTGCAGGGGGTGCCGCAGTGGTATTCCGCCTGTTGCGATGAGCCCATTCTGCGCATGGAGGAAGTAGCTCCCACGCGCATTCATGTGCGCCAGTGCTGCCATCCGCTGGGTAAGCCTTGCTGCACGGAGTTTCGCGTGCTGCGCTCTGTGCCGGCTCGCAACGGCCTGCCTCCGCTCACCCTGCTGCGCTGCGTGCCCCACACCGGCCGCCTCCACCAGATTCGCGTACATGCCGCCCACCTGGGCTTCCCGCTGCTGGGGGACAAGATTTATGGCGGGGACGAAAGGAATTACCTCGATTTTATAACAGATGGCTGGACTCCCGAGCTCGCGGCTCGCCTGCACATCGAGCGCCACGCTTTGCATGCCTGCGCGCTACGTTTCCCCCTCGGGGAGCGTTGCGTGGAGGTGCACTCCCCGCTCCCCACGGATTTAGCCGCGCTTTTGGCTCATTGTCATCCAATGGAGCAATGATTCTCAGAGGGCAAATTTGGAGCACGAGCCGCAGTGACGATTGACGAATGACGAAGTATGAAATTCGGCAGCTTACGCCGCTGTGGCGCGGGACACGGCCGCTGCTAGGCTTTACTTCGTATGTCGGAATTCGTCCTTCGTACTTTGACTTTGTAGATTGTAGATTGTAGATTGTAGATTGTTTTGGCTTGATTTTTTTGCCGCTTCGCGCTACAATCCACGTGTCATGAGTAACGCCAAATCCGAACTTTTGCAAATCTTGCTGGCAAAGTCCATCAAGACGGGACATTTTATACTCGCATCCGGTAAGGAGAGCGATTTGTACTGCGACTGCCGTATCACCGCGCTGGATGCCCGCGGTGCCAACCTCATCGGCGAGGTGGGCTGGCAGATGGTACAGGAGGAGATTCTGCCCAAGTTCCCGGAGGCTTGCTCCATTGGCGGCATGACGATGGGCGCCGACCCCATTTCTCTGGCTATCGGCATGTACTCCGCCCAAGCGGAGAAGCCCCTCTGTGTGTTCACCGTGCGCAAGGAGGCAAAGGACCACGGGCGCGGCAAGCGTATCGAGGGCAACTTCGCCGCCGGGCAGCAGGTTATCGTGGTGGACGATGTCATCACCACCGGTGGCTCCACGCTTAAGGCTATAGATGCCATCGAGGCCGAAGGGGGCAAGGTGGTGGCCGCGCTTGTGCTGGTAGACCGCCAGGAGGGCGGGCGAGAGGCCATAGAGAGCCGCGGAATCCCTGTATTCCCCATGTTCTCCCGCGCCGGCATTTTCGGTAACAAATAAATCCGGATGCTACCCGTTATTGCAGGTATCGAGGGGCCGGTGCTCACGGCGCGGGAGCGCGAGATTTTCTCGCGCTTGCAGCCCGCAGGCTACATCCTCTTCTCCCGCAATATCGTGGACTATGAGTTAGCGCGCGAGCTCACGGATGAGCTGCGCGCGCTTACCACAGGGCCGGATGCCCCCATCATCGCCATAGACCAAGAGGGCGGGCGCGTGGTACGCACGGCAGAGATTTCTGTGCTGCTTCCCTCTGCCGCAGAGCTGGCAGCCACGGGCAGTAGTCATCTCATCACCCAGGCGGCGTGGTATAATGCGCAGTGTTTGTACACGCTGGGTGTCAATACGAACTTTGCGCCGGTGCTGGATATAGGCTCAGCGCGAGCCAACGCTTTGCCAAGCCGCTGCTGGGGCTACGATTCCCAGTCTGTCACCACACATGGCGGCGTGTGGAACCGCGCGCATACACGAGCCGGTATCGCCACTTGCGGCAAGCATTTTCCCGGCATGGGGGCAGCGGAGTGCGACCCGCATTTTGACCTGCCGGTGCTGCACGGCAGCGGCGATTCATTCCTCATGGATGCCGCTATCCCTTTCCATGCGCTCATGCCTGAGCTGCCGGCTATGATGATAGCGCACCTGCTTATACCGGAGATAGATGCTGCGCTCCCCACCTCGCTTTCTCCGGCACTGGTGCAGGGTTTTCTGCGCGAGCGCCTGGGCTATGAGGGGGTGGTGTTTACGGATGACCTCTGCATGGGCGCCATTGCAAAGCGCTACAGTCCGGCGGAATCCGCCGCTCTGGCTCTGCGTGCCGGCTGCGACCTGCCGCTTATCTGCCACAACGCCTGCGAGCAGCTCCCGGCTGTTGCAGATGCCCTCTCTCTGCTGCCCTCGCAGCATATCGAGGCGGCTGCCTCCCGTATCGAGCGCTTCCGTATGTCGCTCCATACACGCCCGCCCATGACCTTTCTGCAGTGGCGCGAGTATTTGGCGGATTTGCAGGATTTTCGGGCGCGGGTGCCCAAGCTCGCCGCCGCCTCCCCCGGCTCCCCGGTGCAGGATTATTGAGCGCCTATGACGAATGACGAATGACGAATGACGATTGTAGATTGTAGATTTTCCTTGCTGTACTTATTTTTCGCTTTACACGCAGGATATTTTTGCTAGAATAGCAGGCGTTATGAGACTGAACACTACTCTTGTGCTGACAGCGCTGGCTGCGGTACCTGTTGCGAGCGCTGCACCTGCGGATGTTGCGCCCACGTATGTGAACTTGGCGAAGCCTGCCACCGGAGCGAAGGCTACGGCGGTGCTTCGTGCAGCGGTGATGCCCGGCCTTTCCCGCGTGCCTGCGGATGCGGAGTGCTGCCTAGTGACTTCTTCTGTAAAACTTGGGGATTTATTTGCCACGCCCCTGACCGGCAAGAAACAGTCCGCCGCCCCGGATATCTCTGCACCCGATGCAGATGAGGACATGGACATGCCGATGATGCCGATGTCTGCCCCCGGTCCGCTGGATGACCCGGAATTTGCGCAGAATGTTACCTCGAGCGCCATCGCCGCCGGCAAGGGAGCCACTGCTACCGTGCGCACCATGATGCCGATTCTGCACTATATTTCTTCCAAGGAGGAAAGCAAACAGATGGTTGAGGCGTGGGCTGAGGAAGCGGATGCCGAGTTTGCAGAGGTAATACGCGGCGAGAAGCTTGCTCTCTCCCGCACAGCGGCGCTCGAGGCGCTTAAATCCCTGCCCAATACTCCCCTCTCTCCTATCTATGGTGTGGTAACCACCAACCACGAGGATGGCGCCGTGATGCTTCCTTCTGTCATGAAAGAGCTTATCAAAGCGGCAGAGGGCACAGGTGCCAAGCCTGTGAAGCAAGGTGGCTGGGAAGGCTGGCAGTATTCGCTGGAGGCTCTTGTAGGCGAGTTGGATACTACCGAGGCGGTGGGTAAAGGTGTGGCAGAGGCCATAAAGGGACGCTCCGTTTACCACCTGTTCCGCCAGGATGCCAATGCTCTTATCGTCTGCATTTGCGAGAAACCCGAGGATTGCAGCATTCCGGAGACGGCGGATGATTCCGTGCTGAGCACGCCCAAGATGGCGTTCTACGATGCCGCTCTGAGCCACAAGCTCTTGTGTGCCGGCTATGTGGCTCCGGAGCTGCTGAATGCTGTTGCCACCAGCACAAACGATAGTATAGACCAGAAGCTCGGCTTTGTGGGCTCCATCTTCAGGGCTCTTTCCCATGAGGATTCGGACAAGAAGCTGGCTTTCGGCACCGCCGGGCGCAGTCTCAACACGCTGACAAGCTACCTCAAATCTTTCCTGTCCGACAAGCAGAGCAAGCCGCTTTGCCTAGGGGTGTGGCAGCGCCGCAGCGGGGCTTGCTATGCTACCCTCAGCATGGATGCCTGCGGTGCCTCCTATGCTCCCGGTACTCTGCAGCTCTCCCGCATTGCTGCCAGCGACAAGACTATCTTCTATACCGAGACGACGCCCTATACCCCGGCTTCGGGCGGTAAGTTTGTGGATATGATTGCCCCCATTGTCAACGTGTACAATGGCTACGAAGCCACTCTGGCTGCCTCCGAGGGCCAGGGCGAGCAGATAGCTTCGCGCATCAACTCCGTCACCACCGCTCTCAAATCCGTGGGTAAGTCGCTGGGTAATACCGCTGCCGTGGTGGTGTTCGATGTGAAGGGTACTCCCGCGCTGACATATTATAACACCGTGACCAACAGCAAGTCCTTGGCAAGCGGCGGCAATATGCTCTCCTCCTCCATGGGCCCCATCTTCGGCGGGGATCGCAACATGCTGCGCCGGTACTACAAGGTCACATCCGGCAAGACCACGACCGTGGTGAACTTCACTCTGCCCGCAGAGTTGGGGCTCAACGGGGTGAAGCCCAACATCATCTCCACCGGCAAGAAGATTGCCTTGGGAACCTCCGCTGCGCTGAATCAGCTCGTGCTCAAGAACTCCACCGGTAAGGCTCCCTTCGCCGGTGCCGTCTATACCCTGCGCCCGGCCGCTTTGGGGGCTCCGCTTGCTATGGCCGCCTCCGTAGATCCCTCCGCCGGCATGGTCGCCGGCATGGCCGGAGCCGCTCTTTCTGCCATGGGCGAGATTCATGCGGTGGATACCATCGCAAACGGCGTCCGCTGCATCAATGTGATGATGAAGGCTCCCAAGGGCTCCCCAGGCATGCAACCCGTCGCGCGTCCTATGCCGGGTGGTATGACCCGCCCCATGCCCGCCCCCGCTGCAGATGACTCCGACGACGATTCCGAGGACGATGAAGATGAGTCCGAAGAGGAGGAGGACGAGGAAGACGAAGAGGAGGACGAAGAATAAGCCTGATAACTTCCCGTTTCCGCTAAACATTCCCCCGAAAGGCAGCAGGATTTCCTGCTGCCTTTCGCCGTGTATGAGCAGAAACTTCAGTATTACCTATGCAGGGGGGGGATTTCTTTCTGCAATGCACCCCTATGGAATGCAAAAAAATACGCTTTTCTCGCTTTTTGGCTTGCATCGGCATCGCAAATACTGTACTATGCAAACAATCAAGAGTCGTTAAGCTCTTTTCGTCGGGAGCTTGCTTTCTCGCTACACACTTACTCCACACAATCATGAAATTACACTTACCGAACCTGCTTCGCAAGGCGCTTCTGGCCTCATTAGTGACCTCTATCAGCTTGGGTGGCTTTTCTCCGGCTGATCCTAATGATCTCAATATAAGCCCGGGAGGAAACTTCTGGGGTGGCGATTTTGCTTTCTCGTTTACAGTAAAAGAGGGTAGTCTCAGTGCGACAGATTCCTCTGATGTGTTAGCTCTTTATTGGGGGACTTATTCTACTGCCAATTACAATTCGAATGGTTTCGTGCTCAACCATACGGACGCCGGCATTACCTTGTCGGTGGGGGATGGCGCTATGGGGGGCGCGGGAGCGTCTGCAGATGTCGCAGCGATTTCAGAAGGCACTACATTTACGCAAGTTCGAGGTGCGACATTTACTGAAACACTGACAGAAGGTAGTACATATACTATTTTGAATGTAGGAGCTGACGGAAATCAGACCGTCTACCTTATCGGCGCTAATGGCAGTACGTGCGAAGTTCAGACATATAACGGCAATATGAATGGTGGCAACGCAGATACCACTATGGGGTCCGTTACTAATGCTGATTATGAGGCGGCTATAGCTACTGTAGATTTAACGTGGAAGACGGATGGTGCCAGCAATACATGGGGGGGAGCTGACTCCAACTGGAGTTTGCTGGGTAATAACCTGCGCTGGGTATCGCGCCAAGATGCTCATTTCGAGGGCGGCGGCGAGGCTGTAACCGTGGCGGGGGACATAGCTGTGGGGGATGTTTCTGTAACCGGTACAGGATGGAGCTGGGGTGCTTCTGAGGCGGCTACTATTACTGCGTCCGGCACGATCACCGTAGGCGATGGCGGCACGACGGAGTCCGCTCTGGCTATAAACAGCGGAGTTGCGGTAACCGGAGCGCTTTCTCTGGATGGTGGTACGCTTACACTCGGCCATGCAGACGCCCTCGGCTCAGACAGCAGCATTTCTGCGACAAGTGCGGGTGGAACAATCTCTCTCGGCAATGGTGTAACTTTGAGCCAAAGCAACGTGGGTACCTTCGAGGGATATACATACCTCGAAGGCGATGGCACGTATGATACGGAAGGAAACCCGTTCCCCTCAAAATTGTACGCCGGAAATTCTTCATGGCATGGTACCGTGAAGCTCAGCGGTACCACGACCGGCGCTATGCTTTCCGCCTTGGGCAGCACCAATTCCACCATTGAGATAGAGGGTACGCATACACTGGCGGCCGGGGCGTCATCTAATAGCGTTAAATCCACTCTTATCGGGAGCGGTACTCTGCATCTTGAGCAGGGGAGCTTCATTTCGTTTGAGAAGAGCGAGGCGATTGTAGGTAATAAGATTACCGGTTATGCTACTAATCTTTCTGTCTCTGCGGATACAACTTTTACGAACGACATCTCTGCAGGTAGGATAAGCGTTACCGGAACCGCCACAGCGTATGTTGCGGGTATTGTTAAGGGGACCAGTGTTTCCGGTCATATTATAGGGATTGACTCTCTTGCCTCGCAGGCAGATACCGATGACCGAGTGGTGAAGCATGGTACATTGGTGGCTGCGACAACAGGAGATGCACTTGTAATAGGAAACAGTGCCACAAAATTGGAAAATGTGGCCATTGGTGCGGCTCTTCAAAACAAAAATGAGCAGAATCAATTAACTCTTAAAGGAACGATTCAGGTAGATGGCTCGCTGATGTCTGGTGCATTCTTTAAAGACACTTCTATCTATTCTCACGAAAATGGCGACGGGTTCAAAACGAAACAAGTCGTTTACACTGTCATACAAGGAAAAGACGCTCAAAAAGAGGGCGAGGTAACATGGATGGTGGCAGGTGATGATGTCTCACTCACATATACTTATGCTGATGGTGAAGGTAAAGTAAGCCACATTAAAGAAGAAGATACCACCTCTTTCTGGATTCAGAGCCTGGATCGTTATAAGGCAGACGGAACAGAAAAAGAAAACTGGAGCCCGATAAAGATGAGCCAAATTGCGTATGATCCTGACCTGTCGGGCAACATGGTGGTGTTCAAAGGCGGTACGATGGAGTTTGACATTGTTAGAGATCCGGAGTTCCCCGATCCCGGTCTGTTCGATTTTAAGTTTGCTACGAATGGAGAGGAAATTGGAGAGGATGAAAAGGAGAAATATACTTCCACGATTCGCTTGCTCGATGGCGCGTTGATGACAACGGAGGACTTTATGTCGTTTGACGATGTGGGAGGAACGTCATTGATAGCAGATGGAACGACGCTCCTGCTGGAAGGTAAGGCAAAATCACTCTTTGTGATAAATGATGAAGTCTCACTGCTGAAAGGCCTTAAGCTGAGCGAGAATTGGTATGGAACGGTCATCAGCACTGCACTTGTCGAAAAGGGGCAAGGAAATCTCACTTCTTTGACCAACGGTACATATTCAACAGTTAATGTTGGCAAAGTAGACACGGATGTGCTGACGGTAGGGGGCAACATATTTGTGGCGGGCTCAGTAGCATTGAGCACCGGGGCAAGCAGCGTAGGCGGCTATATGGAGCTGGATGTTGTCGCGCCCGGAGCTCCTCCCAATAGGTTGATTTTGGGGTCTGCGGAGACTGCGGCAACCCTGACGGTAACCGGTAAGCTGGTGACCCCGGACGGCATAGCATACAAGCATGCAGAGAGCAAGGTGACGGCGGGCAGCATCGCTCCCGGTACGCTGGATATCTGGGTAGAAGATCCGGAGGTCCTGCAGGCGCTCAACTACCGCGCAGCTCTGGAGCGTGTGGTACTGGTGGAATTGACCGGTGAACCGGCCCTCCTTGCAGATGAGGAAGCGCTTGCAGAAAATACGCACCCAGCGGCCAGGCTGAATGGCTCTACGGAGCCGATTGGCAGTGCTGCGGACAAGTATTTCAGCACAGTTGTTTGGGATAAGAATGATTTGCTGTTTACCGCTGTGCCGAATGGGGATTATGTGGCAAACCGCTGCGCTCCGATTCTGACGAGTGCCAATGGTCGTGCCGGTGCTGAGGTATTGGGTGATGCTTTCGAGACAATAAACCCGCAGGCAACAGCCCCGGACGGAGACTTGGCCGCTATCATGGACGCGGTGGATGCCGGGGCTATGTCGGATAAGGACTTGGCCGCTGTGGCGGGTGCGTCCATAGCCACCATGGGCATGGCGCTGAGCGGGGATGTGGAGCGCCAGTTGAGCGCCATCCGCAACCGCACCACCTCCATGGGCGTGAATGAATGCGTGGTGAACGAGGGCATGCCCTACTTCAACGCTTGGGTGAATGCAGAGGGCAACCGCGCCGAGCTGGACAAGGACGGCACGGATGCCGGCTACAAGCTGGA
>JAZNTO010000033.1:0-6835 GCA_045591805.1 Akkermansia sp.
CGCGGTGCCTATGACCTGGAGCAACGTACTCAGGCTATCGGCGGCAGCCGCTATGAGCGAAAGATTGTGGAAATCTTCCTGGCGATGCGTATTGAGAAGAAATACGATAAGCAGCAGATTATGGAGTTCTACCTGAACCGCATTTATTTCGGACGCGGTTATTATGGTATTCGCGCGGCTTCCCTAGGCTATTTCGGCAAGGAACCGGCAGACCTCACTGTGCGAGAGAGCGCCAGTATTGCTGCACTCATCAAAAACCCGGAGAACTACAACCCCATACGCAATTTCGACCTGAACTTCAAATGGCGCAACGATGTGATAGACCGCATGCAGCGCCTCCGCTACCTTACCCCCGAAGAGGCCGAACGGCTCAAAAAGCAGCCTATGGTGCTCAACCCTAAGCCGCTGAGTCGTAGGACTTCTCATCTGCATGCTCTTGTGCAGCAACAGGTTATCGATATATTCCAGGACCCCGTGCGCGGCGAGGAAATCGTGAAGAGTGCCGGTCTGAAAGTCTATACCACTATCGATAGCCGTATGCAACGAGCGGCGGAGGACTCTCTGCGTGCTCGTCTGGAGGAAATAGAGGCTCGCCCGGATTATGCCCATGTGAAGTTTGCAGACAGAAAGCACCCGGAGGCGGATAAACACCGCTACTTGGATGGCGCCGTTTATGCCGTGGACAACAAGACCGGTGCCACTCTGGTATATGTGGCGGGGCGTGACTTTGCGCGGGATAATTACGACTTTATAGAGAACGGGCGTCGCCCCGTGGGCACCGCATTGCTGCCTTTCCTCTACATGTGTGCTTTCGAAAACGGCTATTCTCCCTGCAGCCGTCTGGTGGACGATGCGCTGGATAACCGCTTGGCCGGTATCGGAGGCACGGAGGGTATATTGGGAGAGTGGGGTATGGAGGTGGAGAAAGGGCGCTACCTGGACAGCGTGACGGCGCGCCAAGCTCTCAGCTGGTCTAAGATTGCGGCCTCTGCTCGCTTGGGTATTGCGCTGGCCTCCGACCCTGCCGTGGCCGCCAAACCTTTCGTTACAACTCTTGCCAATGTGGGTATCACGCCGCCCCCGCGCAACACAAACAGTACGGAAGCGCGTCCGCAGTATTACCCCCGTGTGTACTTGGGCACGGAGCCTATGAGTCTGCGCGAGATGGTACTTGCCTACACTGTGTTTCCGAACTGTGGCGTCCGCCCTGTGGTGCCTTACATTGTGAGCAAAGTGGAGGATAGCAATGGCAACGTGCTCTGGCATAATCCGCACGATCTCAACAGAAGTCAGGTTAAAAGCACCACTCCCTGCACGGCCTTTCGCCTGCATTCTATCATGAAAGAGTCACTCGCGGAGGGCTCAGCGGTGCGTGTGCGCCCCTACCTGCCGGATTCTTTTAAGGGGGCAGTCAAGAGCGGCTCAAACTACGATTTTGCAGATACCACTTTGTTTGGCTACGATGCCGGTTTTACATGCGGCATATGGATGGGATTCCTCAACGACCATAGCGCCATATACCCGGAGGCCTTTGCCGGAGATACCTGCGCCCCCGTGTTGGGTGCCGTGTTCAAAGCGGCTCAGGGGCGTTTCCCGAATGCGGACATCAACCCGCCGGCGGATACGGAAGAGGTGGAAATCTGCCTCTCGTCCGGACACCTCGCTACCAATTTCTGTTTCGAGAGCACCATGAAGGATGGCAAGCTCACATACGAGCGCCCCACATACCGTGAGTTCTTCCCAAAGGGGGATGTAACTCTCGGTATGTGCTCTGTGCACGGCGATGGTAGCCCCTCGCTGGGGGATTTCCTAGAGGTGGGTTCCAGCAATACCGGCTCTACACGCGTTTTGCCCATCGTGCCGGTTTTGCCCAAGGGACCGGCTTTGCTGGGGGAGGATCCGTACGGCTGTATCACGGCATTCAATCCTCGTTACAAGAGTGCGGATGATCTGGCCGGCAAGGACTCCACCGGTGCCGAAGCCGTGGATTTATCCATGGATGATGTAGCAGAGGATACCGACCAACCGGCTATAGACAACACTATACAACTCAAACCCCCGCTGCCCATGCGTACTTTGCCCGTGGTACCGCTCCCATTCTAACTCGTTTTTAAGTCATGCCATCAGATACTCAAACACTTGCTGCTACGCAGGAAAAGGCCTTCCAAATCAATATGGACAAGGTGCTCTATGGTTCGTTTGCCGAAATCGGCGCCGGCCAGGAGACAGCCAACTGGTTTTTCCGCTCCTCCGGTGCGGCCGGAACTGTTGCCAAAACAATTTCGGCCTACGATATGACCGTGAGCGATACGCTATACGGCCCTGTGCGCCGCTATGTATCGCAGGAACGCCTACTGCAGATGATGGATTATGAGTACACCCAGCTCATCAACCGCTTGGGAGAGAAGCGCGGGGCAGAGAGTTGCTTCTTTTCTTTCTGCAATACGGTTAAGTGCAAGGGCTACCGCGACAACGGTCCTTGGAGTGCTTGGCTGGGGGTGCGCTTCCAGCTGCGTCCTCAGGCAGAACCGAGCGATTTTGTGATGCATGTGCGCCTGCTGGTGCCGGATCACGATGTGCAGATGCGCATATTGGGGGTATTGGGGGTTAATCTACTGCACTCGTTGTTCTACAAACGAGAGCATATGGAGGAGTTTGTGCAGGGCGTGGGGGATAACTTAGACCACAGCATGTTCGAGGTGGACTACATGCGCTTCTCCGGAAACGGCTTTGGTATGTTCGACAACCGCATTTTGGCATTGCAACTGGTGCGAAGCGGGTTGAGCCAGGCCACTCTATTCTGCCCGGATGGTACCGTGGCGCAGCCGGCGGACTTCCTCTACAAGCGCCCTATCGTGCTGATGCGTGGTAGCTTCCTGCCGCTTTGCAATATACACTTGGAGATGATGGATGCCGTACGCACTAAGTTCACAGAGACTCTGCCCGAGGCTCAGCATGAGCGTGTGGTGGATATCTGCGAAATCTCTCTCTCCAACCTGTTGCGCGGGGATGGCAAGGAGGTGGATTTGCTGGATTTTATCGACCGCGCGGACGCCTTGGCAGCCTGTGGCAAGACTGTGATGGTGACCAATATCACTCACTTCCACCGACTCTCCGCTTTGCTCAATCAATTCACAAAGGAACCCATTGCTATTGCACTTTCTATAGGTCTGCTCAATGAGCTTTTCAAGGACAAATGGGCTACGGATAGTCCCGGTGGCATTCTTTCGGATATGGGCAGCCTTTTCCTGAACCGCACCAAGCTCTACGTCACACCTTGGATTAACCGCCGTACCGGCGAGTTTGTAACTGCCGGCACATATGAGGCGCCCACAAAATATGCACACCTCTACAAGTATTTGCTGGACAACGCAAATATCGTCTCTGTGCCCTATTTCAATCAGAAGCTTCTCTTCCGTACGCCGCGCGATATTATCCGCATGATTAATGACTGCGACAATAGTTGGCAGGAGTATGTGCCGGTAGAGGCGCATCGCATGGTGGACCACATTCGCGGCGCTCACTAAGAAAATGCCTACTGTTATGACAGCAGACTTCCCCATACTTTCCACACGTGTCGGCAAGCGTAGACTCGTGTATCTGGACAACGCAGCCACTACCCAGAAGCCTCGCGAGGTGTTGCAAGCCGAGCAGGACTACTACGAAAAGCTTAACTCCAACATTCACCGCGGTGCGCACTACCTCAGCCGCTTGGCTACAGAGGCTCACGAACAGGCTCGCTCAACCGTTGCCGGTTTTCTGCATGCTGCGTCCGAGCGTGAGGTCGTTTTTACCCGTGGTTGTACAGAGGGTATCAACCTTGTGGCGCAGGTGCTGGCGCTTTCCGGTATGGTGGTGGCCGGAGATGAAATACTGGTGACAACGGATGCCCACCACTCCAATATAGTGCCTTGGCAAATGCTCTGTGCTCGCACGGGGTCAGTGCTGCGCCCCATTCCGCTCACGCCGGAGCTTACCTTCGACATGCCCGCCTACCTTGGCATGCTTAATCCGCGCACTCGCATTGTCGCCGCACCATATATATCCAACGCGTTGGGCATTGTGAATCCCGTAGCGGAGATGATAGCTGCAGCCCGCCGTAACAGACCGGACTGCATTTGCTTGGTGGATGGTGCCCAGAGCACGGCTCACATGGCGGTGGATGTGCAAGCTCTCGACTGCGATTTTTACGCTTTTTCCGGGCACAAGGTTTACGCGCCTACCGGTACGGGTGTCCTTTGGGGCAGGGAAGAGTTGCTGGCCATGTTGCCCCCGTGGCAGGGTGGCGGGGAGATGATAAAGGAGGTCTCATTTTCCGGAACTACCTACAACGAACTTCCTTTCAAGTACGAAGCCGGCACACCCAACATTTGCGGAAATATCGTACTGGCCGCTGCATTGGAGTATGTGAAGAGACTTGACCTGTGCAAGATTGATGCCCACGAGCAGCTCCTTACCCGCAATTTATACGATGGCTTGTCGGCTCTCGGTGGTATCGATATACTCGGGCCTCGCGAAGGGCGTGGCGCGCTCATTTCCATTGTCATCCCCGGTGTGCATCACTATGACTTGGGCACTCTGCTGGACCAGATGGGAATCGCCGTTCGCACCGGTCACCACTGCTGCCAGCCGCTCATGCAATATCTGGGTACTACCGGCACCACGCGCTATTCCTTTGCCGCCTACAACACTATGCAGGACGTGCAGGAGGCACTTTCCGCCACAGAGCGAGCCCTCAACATGCTACGCTAAGAAATTGATCAATATGAGTAAGGTAGCAGAATCCGTCTTGGAGCTTACTCCGGAGACCGTAGCAGGTATGTCTCCGGCGGAGGTGCGCAGGATTGCCGCCATGGAGATTCGCCACATGCTGGCAGAGTATCGCAAAGCCGGCCGGGCGCGCAGTGGTTTGGGGGCGCTTGTGTTTGGGCTGTTGTTGCCGCATTTTTTCGGCTCGGCAAAAGACATTGGGTGCGGATTCCTGAATGTCGCTGTACCGTTTTTGGGGCCGGGGCATTTGCTGAGCGGTTCGTATATTTTGTGGGTGTTGCAGTTGGGGTTATGTGCGTTACTGCCTTTTTTGGTGTGGCCGGGATATGAGACCCTCGGTTATGCAATCGGGGTATCCTATACGCTGGGAGTGCTCTTTAACCTGCTCTCCTTTTTTGTGCTGAAGAAAATAGCTTTTGTCCTGCGATGGTTGAGGCTTGTATCTAAGGTGCGTCGTGGTATCACGGGGGTGCACGCAGGCGCAAAGGAACTTGTGCGCCCGTTCTTTGCGAAGGAAAGTGAATACGCAGCCTTTTGCGCTGAGCTCGACATACGGCAGCTGCAGTATCGCCGCCTCGTTGATTCCCTCCAGCCGGTGGCACAAGACTTGCGCTAGTTCGAACTCAAATCATGGCGGGGAATTTACTTGCGTGCTGCATGGGATAAGGGTAGAATGCAGGCGTTATGAGTACGATTTATGATTCTATTACCGCCGGCATGAAGGCGGCTATGCTGGGGAAGGACTCCGTGACACTCGGTGCCTTGCGCAGCCTGAAGGCGGCTTTACAAAACGCCCAAGTGGCAAAGGGGAATGCGCACGAGCTTCTGAGCGAGACCGAAGCGCAAAATGTGGTGCGCAAGCAGATTAAGCAGCGCGAGGACGCCATTGCTATGTACGAAAAGGCCGGGCGCCCCGAGTTGGCGGAGAAGGAACAAGCCGAGATTAAAGCCTTGGCCGCCTTTTTGCCGGCTGAGATGAGTGAGGCGGAAATCCTGCCTATTCTCGAGGCGGTGATTGCCGAGCTGGGTGCCACCTCCAAGAAGGATATGGGGCGTGTGATGAAAGAGATGCAGGCTCGCACAGCGGGGGCTGCTCCCGGTAAATTGTTGTCCAAATTCGTAGGAGCCCGCTTGGCATAAATAGTTATGTTCTGTGCCGTCATTGTAGCGGCGGGCAGCTCCCGGCGCGCGGGTTTCGATAAGCTGGCCGCCCCATTGGCCGGAGAACCGGTACTCTGCCGCAGTGTGCAGGCTTTTGTGGATGCCGGTTGTGCGGCTGTGGTGGTAGTGTGTCCACCGGAGCGTTGGCAGGCTGTAGGTCTGGCCACCGCTGCATATCCTGTGCCGGTGTTGCGGGTGGATGGCGGGGCAGAGCGTCAGGATTCCGTGGCGGCCGGGCTGGCGGCGCTCCCCATCGAGACTCGCTGGGTAGCGGTGCACGATGGGGCGCGTCCGCTTATTACGGCACCGGGGATTCGTGCGTGTCTGGAGGCAGCAGCGCGGACCGGCGCTGCTGCTTGTGCACACCCCGTGGTGGATACGCTCAAACGTGCCGATGCAGCCGCGCTGAGCTTGCCGGAGAAGGTAAGCCGCGATTGCTTGTGGGGCATGGAAACCCCGCAGATTTTTGACATAGCGCTTCTGCGCCGCGCTTACGCTTGCGTGGCGGAGCAGGGGCTTGTGGTTACGGACGAGGTGAGCGCAGTGGAAACGCTGGGGGTGCCCACACGCCTAGTGCAGGTGGGCCCGAATCTCAAGATAACTCTACCGGGCGATTTGGAGCTGGCAGAGCTCATTTTCAACCACCGTGCGGAGGTATGAACCCGCGTGGGCAGCGGGTGTGGGTGCTGGGGTATGGCCTTCTGGGGCGTGTTCTTGCTGCGCGCTGCAGAGCCGCCGGGTCGCAAGTGTTGAGCATAGATTCCGCCGCCTCAACCATGCCGGATTTGTGTGCGGATGCTGCACAGCCTGCCACTTTGGCCGTAGCCGCCGAGCTTTCCGGCGGTGAGCCCGAAGTTGTGTATTGCTGTCTGGCTACGCACGGAGGCTCGGTGGAGGATTACCG
>JAZNTO010000034.1:0-10854 GCA_045591805.1 Akkermansia sp.
ATGATTCCCGGTGTTACCAAGTCCAGCTGGTAAGCCACGGTTTGAACTTGACAATCTTTATAGCGCGGGCTATTCTACGGATAGCTCGCGCTTGCCTATGCCAATCTACGAGTACATATCCGAAAATCCGGAAGACCCGACAAAGTCTTGCCGGTTCTGCCGCAAAGGCTTTGAGCTGATGCGTCCCGTGGATCGTGCCCCACTCACGCACTGCCTCTACTGCAAAAATCCTGTGCGAAAAAAAATAGGCAAGGTCAACGTACCAAAAATTCTTGCCCCCATCTCTATATCCGACGCCAAGAAAGCCGGCTTCACCGTCATGCAAAAGCGTGACCAAGGCGTCTACGAAAAACTCTGACCGGCCAAAAAGCTCTCCCCCCGGAAAATGATAGACCAAATACTGAATTACCTCTTCCTGAGCCCCACCGAAGTAACAGAACTGCAATGGGAATACCCGAGTTTCCTCGCCATCTTCCTCTTCGTGGTCGGCATCGCGTTCTTCCTCTTCCTCAACGCCTTCTTCGTGGCCAATGAATTTGCCAGCGCCCGTGTGCGCCCCAGCCAGCTGCGCGAAAATCAGGACGACACAAAGGCCGCCGCCAACAAGCGAGCCAAGGCGCTCAACATCGTCAACCACCTGGATTCCTATCTCTCAGCCAACCAAGTGGGTATCACACTCGCCTCTCTAGCGCTCGGCGCCTTGGGCGAACCATTCATCAAGAGCCTCATCGAGCCGTTCCTGAGCTACTATATGCACCTGCGTCCGGCGGTGGTAAGTGTCATCTCCTACACGCTGGCCTATGCCCTGTTCACCTTTGCACACGTGGTGCTGGGTGAGCTGGTGCCCAAGAGCCTCGCCATCCGTAAGCCGCTGGAGGTATCCATGGGCACCTCGGTATGGATGACTCGCTTCGCCAAGTGGACCTCCCTCATCATTAAGCTCTTCAACAACACGGCAAACGGCATTGCTCACCACATCTTCGGCGTGGATCCGAACTACTCCCCGGACTCCCACCACAGCGCGGAAGAGATTGCCCATATTGTGGAGGAAAGCGGACGAAGCCACGAAGTAACAGCCACTGAAGCGGAGATTTCCACCAACGCACTGGAGCTGAATGACCGCGCTGTACGCGACATTCTGGTGCCGCGCAACGAGGTAGAAGTGCTGGATATCAACGACAGTTTCGAAGAGAATGTAGACCGCGTGACCAATAGCCGCCACAGCCGCTTCACCTTGGTAGATGGGCACTTGGACGATGTAAAGGGTTGGGTGCATGTAAAGGACATCATGAAACTGCTGCGCAGCGGCAGCAAAGACATCATGAGCGTCAAACGAGCCATCAAAATGGTGCCCGAGACCATGAAGCTCGACAACCTGCTCAACTTCTTCACCACGGAAAAAACCCACTCCGCCCTAGTGGTAGACGAACACGGCATCGTGACCGGGCTCGTATATCTGGACGATGTGATAGAGGAGATTGTCGGCAACGACATTCAGGACGAGTTCGAACAGGATGAGCCCAAGGATTTCCTCGCCATCGGTCCGGACCAGTACATAGCCAGCGGCGCCATGGCGCTCTTCGACCTAGAGGAAGCACTCCCGGCACTCGGCGAAATAGAGAGCGACAGCGGCATCTCCACCATAGGTGGCCACATCACGGACTGCCTCGGCCACCTCCCCGAGCTCAACGAGCAGATTCGCATACGCGACTACCTCTTCACCGTCACCGGTACGGATGGTCGCCGTGTCACACAGACCCGCATCGAGCTCAGCCCCCTGCCCACGGCCGGGGAAATTTGAGGGAAAAAAGTTTTTCTCAAAAGGTGGCACTATACACCTCCCACAAAATTAAAGTCTATATTTCAAATCATTACGCATAAAACCCGGCGTTCAAAAACTATATTCAAAGAAAAAACAGAACTTCTTTACAAGCGATTTTTAGTTTTTCTCCACACACAAACCGGAATATGCAAAACACCATCTCAGCAACAGATATTCAATCTCGCCTCCTGTGGACTGCCCTCATGGTAGGTGACGCACTGGGAGCCCCCGCAGCATTCAACACACACGCCGAAATCATGACTCGCTTTCCGGGTGGGTTGGATCGCATGGTGCCGGGATTCGGCGCATGCTCCGAGCGCCTAGCGGGCAAGGTGACCGGCAACACACGCATGGCTTGGCTTCTACACCAGGCTCTACAGGCGACCAAGGGCTGGAATGCGGATGTAACCCGGCAAAAATACCGCGAGTTCGCCCCCATCTACTCGTACCAGCCGGGAAAAACTCCCGAGAATGTCCCGGAGGGGCTTTCGAACTGGCAAATTCTGGGGAACTGCGCCTTGGTACGCGTGCTACCCATTGCCCTCTGGGCGCACAAACACCCGGACTTCGACTGGCAGCAAGCCGCCCGCGAGGATGCCGAGCTCCTGTACCCACACCCGGTGTATGGGGACTGCAATGTGGTGTATCTGTACGCGCTCCTTCAGGCTATGAAAGACAGCTTGTTGCCCCGGGCGGTATATGAGACCACGCTCGCATGGGCAGAGTCTCAGGAGCTCAGCCCGGAAGTCCTCGACACCCTGCGCAGGGCAGGCACGGAGCCGCCGGATTGTGAGGTGGAGCGCCTCGGCTGGAAACGGGTTGTGCAGCGCGGCTGGGCGCGTGTTGCCCTGCAGAGTGCCTTTTACCGGCTGCTGCATGCAGCGGATTTCCGCTCCGCTCTGGTAGACATCGTATGCGCCGGGGGAGATACGAGTGCGAACGCCGCCATTGCCGCCCCGCTGCTGGCGGCTGTTCATGGCTCAAGAAGCATACCACGCGAGTGGCTCGTCCACATGCGCGCAGTCAATGAACTCCGCTTCACCACTCTGGGCATACGTCGGCAAGATGAGCCTTTCCTCCTCCAAGCACAATCAACTTTCCAGCGCTTGTAGCAGCTCGGTACGTCCGGCAGGCAGGTGGGCAAAGTGCTGCAACAGGGCGGCATGCGGAGGTACGGCGGGAGAATAGATGCCATGTAGTGTAGCCAGGCGTTTCTCGAAGTGGGAGAGAATAGCCGCACGAGGCGGATTGTGGGCTATGTAGTCCAACGCGCCGGCCATAAGCTTGTGCCACTCCTCGCCGGGGGCGCCGGGCTCCACCGTGGCCAGCAAGAGGTTGGCGAGGTAGCTGCACAGCCTCAGCTGCGCCAAGCTGCGGCGCAGTGGCAGACGCGGGGAAAGCAGCTCCGCGCTGTGCAACGTGGCCAAATCTCCCCGCGTGGGAGCGGAAAACACAAGCTCGCACTCATGAAACAAATCCAGCCGTCCCGTAAAATCGCTGCCGGGCTTGCGGGCATTGCGAGCGGCGGTGCGCAACACACCATGCCCGGGAGTACACCAAGTCACGATAAGACCATAGTCGCCCAGCGGACTGAGCCGCAGGATGCAGCCCTGCTCGCGCACTTTCATGGACGAGCTTCGGCAAACTTCTCCGCCACCCCGGAGAATTCCAGAGCCTGCTTATAGGCAGCAAGGTGTCCCGTGTTGGCATATATGGTATCTGCCGCACCCATATCGCGCACAGCGGAGCGGCGATCCCCCTTTGCCAGGAAAAACACAGCTTGGCTGTAGTAGTATAGGGGGGAATCATCGATGGGGCCTACGCCTTTCACCAACTCGCGAGCCTCAGCCTCGCGCCCCAGCATCATGTAGCAGAGCAGCTTGCGAAACTTGAGGCTGTGCGTAAGCTGCTCCAAGTTTCTATAGCGAATCTCCACGAGGAGTCGCTCGGTTTCCTCCAAGCATTTCTCGTATTCCGCAGTCCCCAAGTAAAGCATCGAGAGAGACATGCGTGCCACCTCGTCCTGCGGGCTGACTCGCTGCACCTCTGCCAGTAGAGGGCGAGCCTCCTCGAAACGCCGCTGCATAACGAGTGCTCCGGCTCTCAGATTCCACACATGAGGATTTTTACGGGTGAAAAACTCGCAGGTATTGAGGTGGCACTCACACTCTATCAAGCGCCCTGTTGCATAAGCCTGCTTTGCCTGAGCAAACGCCGCAGCATACTCTGCACGTTTTTCGGCGGGCATATTAGAAAGCTCCACCATCCATTCCGCAGGCGCATCGGTCTGAGCTGCGGGCTCTGCGGGTGCTTCGGCTGTAGAAAGCCCCTGTTCTGCCGTAGCGCAAGGCAACACGCACCAATACAGGGAAAGAAGATATCCGAACGTAGGCTTCATGAAAGTTTCCGGAAACGGGTTAAGATTTTATCCGCAATGGCCTCCGGAGTCAGGCCGTGTTTGGCACGCAGTTGTTGCAGGCTGCCATGCTCCACAAACGTATCTCCCCAGCCAATCCGCAGCACCGGGGAGCTCAGCTCAGCCTCAGCCAGACATTCCTGCACAGCACTGCCAAAGCCACCGGCTATGCTGTGATCCTCCAGCGTGACCAGCAGGCGGCACTGCCCGGCAAATTTATGCAAGCACTCAGCATCCAGCGGCTTTATGAAGCGCGCGTTGATGTGCGCGCAGGCAATTCCCTGCCCGGCCAACAGGCTGCGCACCTGCGCGGCAACGCTGTTCATGTTGCCCAGTGCCACCAGAGCCACCTCGCCGTCCGCCTCCAGCACCTCGGCTTTGCCTATAGGCAGCGGCTGCGGCTTTTCAGGCAGAGCCACGCCTTCCCCGACACCGCGCGGGTAGCGTATAGCACTGGGGCAGTGGTTGATACCCTGCATGGTGGCCAGCATGTGGCAGAATTCGGCCTCATCTCGCGGCTGCATCATGATAATGTTCGGGATACAGCGCATCATGCTGATATCGAAGAGGCCGTGGTGCGTGGGGCCATCGTCCGGCGAGAGCCCGGCGCGATCCATACAGAAACGCACGGGCAGGCTTTGCAACGCGGCATCATGCTGTATCATATCCACACAGCGCTGCATGAACGTGGAATATACGGCCAAGTATGGCTTAAGCCCCTGCGTAGCCTGACCACAGGCAAAGATGGCGGCGTGCTCCTCCGCTATGCCGACATCGAAAAAGCGCCGCGGATAATGCGCGCGGAAAATATCCAATCGCGTACCGCTCGGCATCGCAGCTGTAATGGCGGTGATGGCGGAATCCTCCGCCGCCAGCTCTGTGAGGCACTTCCCGAAAGTCTCCGAGTACGTGATGCTGGCAGCAGGCGGAGTGGAACCATCTGCCACATCGTATTTGCCCACACCATGAAATTTTGTCGGATTGGCGGAAGCCGGCTCGTACCCCTTGCCCTTTTGGGTGATAATGTGCAGCACTACCGGCTCATTACTACGGGCGGCTATACGCAGCACCTTCTCCAGACGTGCAATATCGTGCCCATCCACGGGGCCGAAATAGGTGAGCCCCAACTGGCGGAAGAAGCTCAGCGGGGTGATAAGCCCGCGCGCAGCGGTGAACAACTTAGAGGCCTGCTCCTGTACCTCCTTGCCGGCCAAGCGCTCGATGAAACTCTTTGCCCGCTCGCGCAGCCAAGTGTAGGTATCCGTCTCCTGCAGGGAAGAGAAGTAGCGGGAAAGCGCCCCCACGTTCTTGTCTATACTCCACTCATTATCATTGAGTATGAGGATAAACTTGCGAGTAGAGGTAGAAATGCTGTTGAGTCCCTCTAGGGTTGTACCGCAGGTAAAAGCGCCATCTCCCACCACGGAGATAACATTGAATTTCTCTCCGGCTAAGTCGCGTGCCGTGGCAATACCTACACCGGCGGAAAGCGCCGTGCCGGCGTGCCCGGCGCCAAAGGCATCGTGCTCGGACTCGCTGCGCTTGCAGAAGCCGGATATGCCGCCGAACTGTCGCAGGGTATTCATGGCTCCGGCGCGCCCCGTAAACATCTTGTGCACGTAGCACTGGTGCGACACATCGAAAAGAATCTTATCCTGCGGAGTCTCAAACACCCGGTGCAAGGCGATGCACAGCTCCACCACCCCCAAATTGGGCGCTAAGTGACCGCCGGTTGTTGCCAGCGTGCGTATGAGCACCTCGCGCACCTCTGCGGCAAGAGCCGGGAGCTGCTCCGGTGCCAGTTTCCGGAGATCGGCGGGGGATTGTATGCCGGCCAAAAGCGGCGGAAGTTTATATGAGGGTGAATCCATCTTCGTTTGCAGGTTGTTTGGGGGCAGTGGGGGGCAAGGTATCAGTGGCTGCCAGGGTTGTGAGTCGCAGCTCGGCGGCATCCAGCAGACGGCGCCCGGCCGCCACCAGTTTCCGACCTTCTTCCACTAGGGAGATTGTCTCTTCCAGCCCGGTCTCGGGGTGCTCTAGGCGGGCAGCTATAGCTTCCAGCCTAGTCATCGATTCCTCGAAGGTGAGGGGTGCGTTCTTCTGTGTACGGGGAGACATAATATGATGTATCGGGAAATCGTTACTTAGCCGCCGGGGTGGTATAGTACAGCATCTCGGCACCCAGCAGCGGCACGCGCTGCGAGAAGCGACCGCGAGAACTTACCAGCTGCCCCAGCGGTGTGCTTTTCGTTGCGGCATTTTCATGCTCGGTGAACAAGTCTGCCAATGCGAGATTATGCCGGGGCACCATCAGCAGAATCTTACCCTCCATAGCCAAGGGGGCAAAATCGCCCATATTGTTGATGATACCTGCCACACCTACAGGGCTCGCGCTATACTGCACCGGAACCGGAGAGTGCGAACTGGGGGTTATGAGGATGCCCTGCACACGCGTCCCGCCCTGCTCAAGCGCCGGCTCCACGCGCGACACAAAATCCTCCACCTTGGTGGGCAGGCGCATCGCCAAGCGATCCGCGTACCATGCCACAGCCCAAGGTTGGTCTGTGGCTATCACGGCATCCGGAGAGGAGATATTAGCCAGTCCTATATTGAGAGCCGGCGGGAAATAGGGGGGATAATGCGGGCGGCCATTATCCCCCAGCCAGATGCCCATGTAGATGCTCCTCGGCATGGACATCAGGAACGGGCCGGCCGACACAAGAATCATGATAAACACAGCAAGTCCCCGCACCTGATTGTAGGTCACCCCCTCGTAGCGATAGCGCGCCAGGAAGTTGAATACCAGCGCTATGCCGTACGCTACAAAGAAAGGCGCAAAAATCACAGCCAGTTGGGTTACGTGCACGGCGTTGTTCACACCGAAAAGTGCCATACCCACACAGGAAATTCCCCACATGCTAAAGATGGCCCACTTGGAGGACTGCACCTCTGCGCGGCGGTAGGGGTTCAGCAGAGCAAGGAAGAAGAAGGGCACCACCACGATAGAGCCCATGTTGACATAAAGCTCACGCAGCTGGCCGAAAGTACGCCCCAGAAATCGCAACACCACGCCGGAGCCCTGAAGCGGGGCGCCGTTGAGGTCTGCCACGCGCAGTGCCATTTCCTCGCCACCGCCGAAACCATTGTAAAGCCCCAACATGCCATGCCCCAGCAACGACCCCGTTGCCAGATAGTTGCTCACCATGGACCACACCAAGAAGAAGAACAGCACAACAGAGGCACCCACCGCATACGCCCCGGCCGGCCGGAAATAGAAACAGCAGAACAAGAGCAAGCCCAGCGCAGGCCATATACCCATCCAGCCGGAGAGGCACAGCAAGCCCATACACCCAAATGCAGCCAGCGTGTACAGCATTGCCCGCGAGCTATTCACCTGCTGTGTTGCGCGGAAGGCGCTCAGCATAAAATTCATAGCCCCCAGCACACAGCACATCATCAGCATCTGCGGCAGCCCGTTTACCGCATAACTCAACATCAGCTCGCTGAACATCAGGAAACACACCGTTGCGCACGCCACAACTTCATCGAACAGACGCGCCGCCAGCACATAGCTCAGCACCATAGCCAAAGCAAAAAATACTGTACTGGTGGCCGCTATGGCGCGATCCGGCTTATACAGATAGCCCCCCTTATCCTTCATGCGCACGGATTCAAAGTCATCCATGCCCGTCAGTTTAAGCGCTACAGCCATAAAGGCTGTGTTGAGGGGTGCATAGTTAGAATCCCGGAACTCGCGGAAGTTTAGCGTAGACTCTTCATCCGCTTCTGCGCGCGCTGCCGCTCCCACTACATGCAAGGGGCTGAGACTCTTTGTCACAAATCCCTTGCCCTGAGCCACAGAGCGAGCAATCTGAGCCTGCTCCATAGCCGCCGGCTGATCCAGCCCGCGGAAAGTGAGAAAAAGCTTGAATACGCACATCATCAAAAGCAACACCAGCGCAATGAGTCGCAATGCCTGCCTCGACTCGCGCTTGCTATCTGTCGTAATTGCCATATCCTGATATCGGTCTGAATCTGTAATACACTATAAATACTCGCCGAAAAACTCCTTGGCTTCAGCCATTTTGCGTTGCAGCGTACGGCGGTTGATGCCCAGCAGCTCCGCCGCAGCCGAACGATTCCCCTTCGTATGCCGCAGAGCACGCAGTATTACCTGCCGCTCGATACATTCTAAATTAAAGGTGGGGGGTAAATCAAGCTCAAATTCCGTATGCACATGACTTTGTGGCAACGGTTGCGCTATTTTCCCCCCGCCTGCCAGATAATCCGGCAGCTCCGCCGGACCTATGGTAGAGGAATCGCACATAACCACGCCATGCTCCACCGCCGTCCGCAGCTGGCGCACGTTACCCGGCCAACTATACGAACGCAGCAGCTCCAGCGCCGCACGGCTCAGGCTCATAGGCGGTTTATTGTTCTCCCGGCAAAGCTCTTGTACAAAGGCATTTGCCATGAGCACCACATCCCCTGCGCGCTCCCGCAACGGCGGCAAATGCAGGGAGATGACATTGAGCCTCTGGTACAAATCCAGGCGGAAGCTGCCCTCCTGCACCATGCCGGCGAGATCGCGATTCGTGGCTGCCACCACACGCACATTCACCGGTATGGACTCGTTGCTCCCCACGCGCTCAATACTACGCTCGGCCAGCACGCGCAGCAGTTTCACCTGCGTGGGCATGTCGATTTCGCCTATCTCGTCCAGAAACAGTGTGCCGCCGTCTGCCTCCTCAAAACGCCCCTTGCGCCGCTGCAGCGCCCCGGTGAACGCCCCTTTCTCATGGCCGAAAAGCTCGCTCTCCATCAACTGCGGCGAAAGTGCCGCACAGTTCACCGCCACAAACTTACCGGCAGAGCGCGCAGAGAGGGAGTGGATAGCGCGAGCCACCAGCTCCTTACCGGTACCGGTCTCGCCCTCCACCAGCACGGTAGCATTCGTAGGCGCCACTTGGCGTATGCGGTTGAACACCGTCTGCATAGGCGGGCTGTTGCCCAGCATGGTCTCCAGCCCGCCCACCGGTTGCAGCTGTGTGGTAAGCTCGCGATTCTCCGTCTCCAGCGCTCGTGTATGCGCTGCGCGGCGCAACAACAGCTCCACCTCATCCAAATTGAGCGGCTTGGTCAGGAAGTAATACGCCCCGTGTCGCCGCGCCTCCGCAGCCGTATCCGCGCTGCCATAGGCCGTCATCATGATACAGGTGGGGGGCACAGACATCTTCTGCGCGTAGTCGATAAGGTCCATACCGCTCTCCCCACCCAGCCGCAAATCCGTAAGCAATATATCCACCGGCTCACTCTCCAGCAGGGCACGCGCCGCCTTGCCGTTGGCCGCGGCATACACCTCGTAGTCATCCTCCAGCGCCAGACGGAGCGCATCTCGCGTGGATTTCTCATCATCCACTATCAGCAGAATCGGCATCATATTGCTTGCGGTATTGCGGGGTTATCACATGAGCCAAAGCCCCTCCGTCTCGTCGAATCCGAACATGATGTTGAAGGCATGCACGCCCTGCCCGCCGGCGCCTTTTATCACATTGTCCTCCGCGCTCATAAGCACTACGCGATTCGTGCGAGCATCCACCGCCCAGCCAATGTCCACAAAGTTCGTGCGAGTCACATTCTTGGTATCCGCCGGCTTGTTAGCACCCAGCAAGCGCACAAAGGGAGCTCCGGCGTAAGCGCTCTCATAGCAGGCAGAGATGTCCGCAAGTGTCACTCCCTCGGCCA
This sequence comes from Akkermansia sp., assembly GCA_045591805.1. Taxonomy (GTDB): domain Bacteria; phylum Verrucomicrobiota; class Verrucomicrobiia; order Verrucomicrobiales; family Akkermansiaceae; genus Akkermansia. The sequence goes on from JAZNTO010000034.1 coordinate 9,984, forward strand.
GCTTAGCCACAGTAGTAGTCACAATCCCGGTATTCACCGGCATGAGATGCGGTGTAAAGGTTATGGTGACCTTCTGCCCCGCGGCGCCGGAAAGCTCCTGCTCTATCTCCGAGAGGTGGCGATGGCGCGGCACACCGTATGCACGCATACTCTCATTGCACTCGCAGTACAGCAGGCTCACATCCGCCTTGCGTCCGGCTCCGGAAACACCGCTACCACTGTTCACCACGATATCCTCCGCCTGCACCAGCCCGGCACGCAGCAGCGGCACCAGCGGCAGAATAATGCTCGTGGGGTAGCACCCGGGCGAGCCCACAATGCGAGCCTTCTCTATCTCCGCGCGGTGCCACTCCGGCATGCCATACACAGCCTCTTGCATCAGCTCCACATCCGGATGCGGCTTGCCATAAAACTCTTCGTACACCGCCGGGTCGTTCAACCGAAAATCCGCCGACAGGTCGATAACTCGCAGCCCCGCCTCCACCAGACCACGCCCATACGCAGCAGATACACCGTGCGGCAACGCAAGGAATGCGGCCTCCGCCCCCGTGGCGGCTATGGCTGCCACATCCGAATCCGTGAACCTAAGCTCGGCACCGGGCACATGGCGAAAACGCGGAAAAAGTTCGCACAGCTCCTGCCCCGCATACTGGCGAGACGTCGCACACACCAACTCCACACCGGGGTGGCGCAGCAATATGCGCAAAAGCTCCTGCCCCGTGTACCCACTGGCTCCTACTACGGCAATTTTTACCTTTTTCATGACAAAAAAGAGTATATCACGAAAAAAAGGTGTTGACAACTGTAAAAATTCATGTATACTCCCCTTGTCGACACGCTCCCGAGCGAACGACAAACAGAAAACCCAAAC
>JAZNTO010000035.1:0-10281 GCA_045591805.1 Akkermansia sp.
ACGCTTTCACCCCCCCCAGCTGAACAAAACGCCGGATGCGCAAACTGTGCATCCGGCGTTTTGTGTATAGGGGGAAGGCAAGAACCCGGGTTAGGACTTGAGCAAACGCTCGCATTTGCCGCCTTTTCGGGCTCGCTGCAGCGGAGTATTGCCGTTTTTATCCTTGCGATTTTTATCGATACCGGAATGCTGAAGCAACAAAGAGGTGGAGAGGTAATCCTCATTGACCACAGCTGCATGCAGCGGAGTGGATTTATTGGAATCCGCCGCATTCACCTCCACTTGTCTATGCGCCAGCAACAAAGCCACACACATGTGCTTGCGTCCGCACACAGCCCAATACAGAGCATTGGCCTTGGATTCACTTTCTTCTTTTTTGTTCACATCAATTCCGCGTGCCTGCAAGAGCAAGCGCACACATTCAACATGTCCCGCGTACGCAGCCATTGTAAGTGCCGGCCAGCGTCCGCTGCCTCCGGTGCTATTGACATCCACCCCGGCCGCAATGAGCAGGCGAAGCTTAGCGGCATCGCCGTCGCGAGCAGCCTCGTACAGGCTGGTAGAAGTGGCCGGAATACCCTTTGAGCTAAGGGCAGCCTTTGCCTGCTCAGAGGTCAGGGTACCCGCCTCCGCAGATTTTCTGTAGGCAGCGAGTTGCTGCTGCACCCGCCCCAACTCACCTTGGCTCGCCTGTGCGCCCCGCAGAGCTTCCTGCAGGCGAGCACACTCTTCCTGAGCTGCCTCTTTGCTGCTCTTGGCGGCGGCCAGTTCTTCCCGAGCAGCGGAAACCTCGGCGCGGGCGGAGGAGGCCTCATCCTGTGCGGCAGAAAGCTCTTTGTGAACGGAGCGAAGTTGCGAACTCAGGGAAGCCGATTCTGCACGAGCGACATCGCGTTCTTCTTCGACACTCTTCAAACGCTCGCGCAACATGCTCTGCTCACCAAGCGATTCTTCGGAATTTCCAATGGCATGCAGGTGGTAGGGTACAGCAGCAGCATAGCCGGCAGCAAGTATACCGGCCAGCACCCAGGGCAAAATACTGCGTTTCTGCCGAGAGGTCTCCTGCGGAGAGGGCAGGGCGCGCAGCCAATCCTCCGCTTTCTGCCAACGGTCTGAGCTCTGGGGTGCGAGAGCCTTGTCTATGCTGCGGAGGAAGGCGCGGCTGAAGCGTCCCTTCAACTCAGGATACTGCACAAGCGGGCGACAGGGATCCACTTTCGCAGCGCGGCTTATGCTGTCCGGCGGCACGATACCGGTAATAATTTTATAACAGGTAGCCCCCAGCGCATACAGATCCGACCACGGGCCCAATTTTCCACCGGTCTGTAACTGTTCGATGGGAGTATAGCCATGTGCCACCATCATCACAGACGAGCGCTCTGCGCTCTCTGTATCATCGCACTCCGCCACGATGGATTTCGCAGCGCCGAAATCTATAAGCACAGGCGTATCGCCCTCTTGCAAAAGTATATTATTGGGCTTAATATCGCGGTGCAACAAATTCTGCCGGTGCAGGTAACTGAGCGTACGCAGCAATGTCTCCAGCAACGGGGAGAGCCATTGTTCGGAAATCACCTCGGGAGGCGGAGCTGCCTTTCCCAGCTCGCCACCCTCTACACGAGGCATCACATAATAGGCGGTTCCCAAAGCTTCGAATGCCTCCGAAACCTTCACTATGTTGGGGTGGTTGAGAGAGGCCAGCAAGCGAGCCTCTTTCACAAAACGCGCCAAAGCCCAATCGAATCCGGCCTTGCTGGAGCTGCTCTGAGCACTCACCCAGCCGCTCGTATAATCTCGCCGAGCCAAGGCGCTGGGCATATTTTCCTTAATAACAACCTCTGCATTCGTTTCGACATCTTTTGCGCAGTAGGTTATACCAAACCCGCCTATTCCCAGGCGGGACTCAATTACATACTTACCAAGAGCCATACCGGGAGGAAGCTCCAAACTCACCCCGACTCCATTTGTTGCTTTCGTATCCGACTCGCTCATAAGCTGATATTCATTGGTCTACGCACAGAGAATCCGGCAGGTACGAATACTCGGACTCCCCTCGCACGGCGCAAATTATATCAACCTACCTACCCGCTGTCAAGTGGATATACCCGGATTCTGTTTATTCTTTATTGCATTGTTTTCTTGTAGGATTTCCATACTTAGTTACAAATTGTACATCCCCTCATTTTTTTCTGTACAAGTTACAACAAAACGTGTAGACTGAGAAGCAGAGCAAGCAAAATGAAAAAGAAAAACCGCGAGATTACCGTGTTCTCCCTTTCAGCGCTGGACTTATTCTGCTCTGCAATGGGGGTATTCATGATTTTATGTTTCATTTTGTTTCCCTATTACAACAAAAAGTCTCCGGAGCCGAAACCCGAGCCACCGGCACCTGCGCCCCCTGAGCCAAAGCCGGAGCCAAAGCCGAAGCCTGAACCCACGCCGGAGCCGCAGGAAAAGCTGATACCGAGCCTGACGATAGCTCTGCACTGGGAGCATAGGTTGTGCGATACGAGTGGCCGAAAATCGCCCTACTGGAGCACCGTAACCTGCGACGATGTAGACCTTTTTGTAGAAGCGCCGGATGCCGGCGACCCCGGCAAAACCTTGCTCTACGGGCAAAACACACGCCAACACCCCAACTCCTCGGCACATTTCCTAGTGGACAGCATGCGCGGCGGCGGCGAGGTGTGGTTGCACCCCAGAGTCACACCGGGCAAGTACAAAGTGTACTACTCCATAGCCGGCAAAACAAGCAGCCGCTACATGTCCGTATCGAGCAAGTACGGCGGCGGCAGCACGAACTACGAGATACAGGCATACAGGATTGTGCTCACTGTCGTAACTCCGGATGGCATCTTAGGTGGTACCTCCGAGACAAATAACAAGATACCACCCGTTGTGATACCCTACGAACAGTTTGTCCCGAACAGGGATAAACGTGTGCATATGGCCACCATCATCGTAGGAGAAGACCACAGCATCACCATTGAATAATCCCCCCCTGCAAAACTTTCGCACCTCAACAAAAAAAATCTCTCTGCAACCATGTTAAACAAAAAAATCACCGTAGGTAGTTCCCAGCAAGCCGATGTGCGCCTGGCGCACACAGGCATCAGCCGCCGACACCTGGAGCTGGCACCATCCGGCCAGCCGGGAAGCTACTTTGTAACCGACTTGAACAGCACCAACGGCACATATGTCGTATCCCCCGGGAATCAATCTGTAAGGATTAAACGCTCCACGTGTGTGAATGAGCACAACATCCTGCTGCTGGGCAACTACCGTATAACAGTAGGCGACATTATCCGCAAGTGGCAACAAGGCAAGCGCCCACAGCCCATAGGAGCCAAACTGCCCCCGATTCCCGGTGCACCGCAGCCGGCGCAACCCTTGCAGCAGGCCACTCCCGCCGCCGGCGGTAACAACGGCGGCCTGTGGAGAAACCCGATTACGGGCGAAATCGAGCGTAGACCCAACTGATAACACCAACCTCTCCGGGCAAAAGACATGCAAAAAGATTTTCGCACATTTCGCTATGCGACCTGCGGCGCAGCTGTCGTGGTAGCGCTTGTAGTCATCGTGCTGTGCAACCAGTTGCCTACCGGCTCCATGGCAGCCAGCTTCCTTGTAAACAAAGTAAAGGGGGTGGACTACATAGCGCCGCAAAATTTCATGTGGATAGCGTTTTTCTGGGGACTTGGGGAATTGTTTGTCCGCCTGCATATGCTGCTGATGCAGAAACACGAGCTGGAGCTCCGCCTCCTGCCGGAAAGAGATGAAGATCTGCTCACAGCCGACCAAATGCCGGCCGTACACAGCAATGTCGTGCGCCGGAAAGCCGAGGGACAGCTCGGCAGCATGGTGAAGCTGCTCACCTCCCAGTTCCAGGTATCGCGCTCCGTGGGTATGTGCAGCACGGTGCTTACCTCTGAGACCGAGCTTCGCAGCTCCGCTATCGACCTGGGGTACAATATCGTACGCTACATTGTGTGGATGATTCCCACCTTGGGTTTCATCGGCACCGTGCAGGGTATATTGATGGCGCTCAACGTAGCGGCGGCCACGCCGCTGGATGACCCGCAGTTGCTCCCCAAAGTCATAGCGGACATGAGCACAGCTTTCTGGACCACCCTACTGGCACTCATCATGTCCTGTGTCATCATGTGGCTTATGCATGTGGTACAGGGGCGCGAAGAAACTTACCTGAATAAGTGCTCCGCCTACTGCCTCAAAAACTTTATCAACCGTCTCTACGACAAGTAAACCCACGTACGCTTTCGGTATGAAAATGCCTTTCCCCTTTCTGCAACGAACACTGGCAACAGCGTTGCCGATACTGACTTGGTGTGGCGGCACATGCGTTGCTACGGAAAACCAAGCCGTTATCGACGTGCTGATGGTGTTCGACCAAACGGCCAGCGAACACATACGCCAAGCCGGCACCATAGGCGGCGTCTTTGTAGCGCCGATGAATGAGGAGCAAACAGCAGAGCTGGCTATCAACCAGCTCAACCGCGTGCTGGTGAAAAGCGGTATCGACAAGAAGGTCAAATTCCGCAACGCAGGGGTGCACCGTAGTTCGTACAGAACTACCACCCTCACAAACGGACGCGCCCCGGAGGATGCCCCCTCGGATCTTGCGGCCATGCGTTTCGGCAAGGTAGAAGGGCTGGAAGAGGCTCGTGAGCGAACAAATGCGGATTTGGTCGTTCTATTCACCTACTACCCGATTACGGGGGCGGCCTGCGTTGGCGGGGCAATTCCCCTGGAGCTCAACTCGCTATACATGCCGACGGAAAAATACGAGGAAATATACCGCGAGCTTGGAAGCAAAGAGGGATTTGCCACCAGCTTCAACGTGCTGACTATTCGGACAAAGGACACCACATTCAGCCACGAGGTGTGCCACTTGCTGGGAGCCGGACATTCCGATGCCCAGCTCAGACAAAGCGGCCCGCAGTCCGAGATGGACGCAGCCGGCTGCTACCCCGGTAGCAATGCCTACGCCTCGTTGATGAGTTATAGCACTCGTCTTGACCCAACAGACAATTTAAAGCAGAAAAGCTCCCAAGAGCTGGAAGTGCTCTCCCACCCCGGAAAGATAAAGGTGGACGGCGCTGAGCTGACAATGGGGGATGAGAAGTACCACAACAACGCAGCTGTAGTAGTGCGCCATGCTTCGGCTGTAGCAGCCTTCCGCCTTTCCGGGCGAGAAAAGGTCATCAACGACTCCCCGGAGGAAGCCCTGCCCATGCCCGTATTCGTGCCGTTCCGCGAGAAGCTGGAGCGCCTGCTGTGGGGGCAGTTCTACAGTCTCTTTGTGAACGGCGTTCTGCCGAAGTGGATTATAAAAGAAATGCTGGAGAAGGGTGAATCACCCGACCGTTTCGGAGATCTGGAGACTTTCATCGCGTATATCTGGACAAAAAGGCAGGAGTACTTCCGGCGTATGACCTATGAAGACGCGTATGGATTCCGCAGCTATTTTATGGATAGCGAGTTCATGCGCCACCAACCGGAAGAGAACTATATATCCTGCACTTTTGGAACCACGGTAAATGCCACAAAGGAAAGCGGCGAGCCTGTACCGACCGGCGGCACCGGCAAAACAGTATGGTACAAAGTAGAGACACCCTGCGATGGCGACTTGGAAGTGGCTGTGCGCCACGCCATCACCACAAAAGGATTCCGCCCGGCTATGGGAATCTACTTCGGCTCACAAAAAACGAGGTTCCAACAACTTACCCACAAAGACACCACAGCAGAAGCCGGTGGCAGCTTCCTGAAAAGTATCTCTGCCAATGTACCGGGCAATACACCGCTCTACATCGCAGTAGACTCTGAACAAGGTTCGCAGCCGGGCAACTTCTGCCTAGTGGTACGCCACAAAAAAGGCAGCTACAGCGGCGCTCCGCTCAAAGATAAGCCCGCAGACGATAAGCCCGCAGACGATAAGCCCGCGGATGATAAACCGGAGTGGGACGCGACAGATAGCGTACTGGTAGGGCTGTGCGGAGTCTTTTTCCTGAGTAGCCTCGTGCTGGGCTACTTGCTGTGGATGCAAAGCTACAACAAAAGGAAAATACAAGACGGAACAGATACCCCCGAAAAGCCCGGGCAGAACAACTTGCCGACTCCCCTGCATACGCCGCAGACCCCACCTGTTCCGGTACCGCATACGCCTGCCGCACCGGGCTTTACCCTGCACCTGGAGGGAAGGCTCTCCAATGGTGAGGCCGCGAGCTACAACATCGACCTGCGGGAAGTAAGAAGCGTCCGGAACTACTACATAGGCCGCGATGCGACTCTGAGCCAAACCGTCATCCGGGATGCAACTGTGTCCAAATGCCATGCCGTGCTCAAAATACGCCGGGATGAAAAGGGCGAGCTACTGCTACTGGGCGATGCCGGCTCTACCAACGGCACTTGGGTGGACGGCACCTTGCTCCGCAAGGACGAATGTGTCAAAGTAAAGAACGACCAAACCGTCGTACTTGGCAAATGTACTTTCCGAATCTCTCAATTTTAAACATCATATATCACCATGCATTCTAAAAAACTTATCATAGGCGGCCTCATTTGCTTAACACTGGGAATAGCTTCCTCCGTGACACTCTGTTCCCGCCGCACCATGAAAGCTACGGATTTGGTCGGCACGGATTCACCGCCCGCCGACACACCACCACCCGCCGACGGCTCGGCCGGAGGAGAGGGGCTTACCGCCGCCGATTCTGAGGGTGATACCCCCGTAGGCGCAGATTCTGCCGAGGACGGCGAACCCCAAAAAACCGGGCGTAGCATCCGGATTCTCACCGTTGCTCCGGATAAGTCCACCACCGTAACGGAGACTCCGGTAGATGGCACGGCCGAGGTACACATCATCCAAAACCTGCCCGAGCAGGCTCTCGACTGGGCTAAACCCATGCAGGAGCCAAACGTGGGAGATGTCATCGAAATCGAGGTCCTGCCCGGCAGGAAATACAGCTTCCTCGTAGACAGTGCGGATATCTGGAATGACCCGCGCAAGATTGTCGTATCCGGCGAGCTTATAAACTGTAAAGGCACGGCCACGCTTATGTTGCTGAGCGGTAAAATGCTGGTACAGCTCGACGACAAGGATACGCCTGCACTCTACAATCTGTACTTCGATGAGCAGACAAACCACTATGTGGTGCAGGTTATCGACCCGCGCAAGGTTGTCGATATGGACACCGATTCCCCCACCCCCTTCGCACCGGAGGAGCCCGAACCCGAAAAATAATCCAGCTTCCGCTTTCATACACCATGAAACGTTCGACATTTTACATACACCGCCACACGGCACTCCCGTGCATTCTTGCACTCTGGAGCGCTTGGGCAACCATGTCTTGGGCGGCTCCCGTTCCCCTTCCCTCTACCGGGGTAACTGCCACCGGTCTGCAAACCGATAATCTGCGGGTAGACTTCGACCCGGTCTCTCGCAAAATGAGCTTCAGCCGGGTTAGCGCTTCGGAGTATGCCGACATCGCCTCCTGCGAAGCCATCTTCAGCAAGGGGCAAAACACCTCCCGCCCATCGGTGGAAAACTGGAACTTCGAGACACACAGCACCCCGACAGACTGGTACATCGTACTCGATGAGTCCAACTCCATGCGTATATCCGCAGGCGGACGCGTGTATCTGGAAGAAGCGGTAAATGTCATCACCCATCTGCTCAAAAACGCCGGAAGGAAAGATACGGTTAGCGTGCGACTGGTGGCCTCGGAAATGACGGAGCTGGGCAACACCGCCAACCGCGCAAAACTCACAGCCGAACTCAATAAGCTGGGGCGGGATGCCGCCAAGCGCAAAGGCCACACGCACCAGCGCACGGCCATCTTCCACTATGGCTGCAAGGTTGTAAACTCCCTGCCTGCGGCAGACACGGCACAGGGGCGCAAACGCGTGCTGCTGCTGCTGACGGATGGCGAGGACGACGCCAGCGCCCCCGGAGAGAGCGAGGATCTGATAACTGCGGCCAACAAAGCCGACAAGAACGTGGCGATAAATTGCGTAACATTCTTCAAAGCGACGGCTCCGCGCAATACCCAGGTCAACACTTTCGAGCGCCTCTGCACCAAAACTCAGGGCAACTTCTACTTCCAGAACAGTAAATGCGATGCCGCAACCGCCTCTAAACTGGCAGACACTCTGAGCCGTACCATCTGCCGACCCGCTTGCAGCTTCACCATCCAACGCCCGGCTGAGCCGGCGGAAGCACAGCTGCAACTCAAGTTCCGCTTGGCCGGCGACAAGGAAGCAGAGCTCACCCTCACCCCGGAAGCACTCAGCACCGTATGCCTCCAAGCCTCAGCCGGTACCACGGCCGAGACGGATGCCCTCGTGGCAGACATTCTCAAACGCGTTTCCGCCGCCACTACTGCCGTAAAAGCTCTGACCGACGCCGAAACAAAGAAACCGGAAGACCCCGCAGCGGTGAAAGCCGCCATTGTCGAGCTGAGCAAACACACCTCCGGGCTCCTGCCTATATGCCGGAGCCTCAAGAGCAAAGACGCAGAGAAAGTGCGCCAATCCATCAGCTCCGCCGTTAAGAAGCAGGACATAACGACCGCAGAAACAAAAGCGCTGAAGGAGCTGCAGAAACTCCTGAGCAACACAGGATTAACAGCCGAACAGCTCAACGATACCCATATGCTGGAGCTGCTCGGGCGCACCGCGCCGCTGCCCTACCCCGGGGTAAATGCCGCGCAGCACCTGCTCAGCAACATTGCCGCTGCGGCAGACGGCGTTAAAGCCTTGTCCGAGGCAGAGGCCAATAAAACGCCGGATATGCTCATCATCAGCCGCGAGGCTTTCGGGCTGCGCCGCAAGGCAGAAGCCATGCTGGACGCCGCAAAACAACTCAAAAACACACCGGAGGATGAGCAGACGCAAGCCCTCGAACTTCTGCAGTCTCACCCCAAAACGACCGCCGCAGAAAAAACGGCTCTGGAAAAAGTACGAGCCTTCTGCGCAAACAAAACACTGGCGGCAGACAAGCTTACCACGGCACACATGCTAGAGCTGCTGGGGCGCAAAACCCCGCTGCCCACCCCGGAAGCAGACGCGCTTACTTCCCTCCGGGAGATTATAGCCGGTGCCGCACCGAAGGTAAAAGCCTTGGCTGCAGCAGAAAAAGCCACTCCGGTGGATACCGAACAGGTGCAGAAAGCCGCAACAGATCTTCGTCCCTTCATCGACAAGCTGAAGCAGCCGGCCACTACCCTCAAAACTCTCTTTGCGGAAGCCGTGCAGAACACCGTGCGCAAGGAGATGGAAGCTGAGGGCACCACAGAGGCAGATAAAGCAGTACTGGCTCGCATTCTGAGCTACAGCGAGGATAGCGCTATAACCGCCGACAAGGTAGCAGAAAAAGACCTGCTCAAACTCTTGGGCAGAGACACCCCCCTGCCGAAAGAGCCGGCAAAAGAGCCGCTCCCCACGTGGTTGTACATCGTCATAGGGCTTGTTGCGGTGCTGGTACTCGTAGGTAGCTTGTACACTGCCCACATGAAGCGCAAAAAGAAAGAGCGCGAGGCGGAAGAAAAGCGTATAAGAGAAGAAGAGCGTCGGCGAAAAGCGGAAGAGGATAGAAAGAAACGAGAGGAGGAAGAAAAGAAGAGGCAAACGCCTCTCACAAAGCCGGCTGCTGTACCGGCCGGCACTCCGGGAGTAGCCCCGCAAGCTGTACTGGCCGTGCTCGATGTTCCCGGCACCAACTACCAGTGGTGGGTTATCGAGCCGCTCGTCAATATCGGCCGTGACAAGACCAACGATGTCGTGCTCCTCGCAGCAGACATGAGTGTCTCTGCACGCCACTGCGCCGTCAAACGCGAGCGAGATGGCTCTTGGACCATGTACGACCTTGGCTCCAAGAACAAAATATACTACAACGATGCCTTATACTCCCAGCTCTCCCTAACCCAGGGTATGATTGTTGAGTTGGGCACCGTAAAACTCCGTTTCCACGTAACCGACAACAGATTCTGATAACCCACAATTCATTCACATTTCCGACCATGTCCACAAAAATCATCAACACTGCCGGGGACAACACCCCGAACTACGACACCGTCCGCATTGCAGCTATAGACCTTCCCGTCATCCCCACCGGAGGCGCCGCCGCCGATGGTGAACACACTGTACCGATTCGCCGCACTCCCGGGATGCCGCCACAAGAGAACAACGCCGACAAAACAGCCCCCCTGACCCGCGACATAAAGACAACCCCAATCCGCCGCAGCCTCCAAACATCCCTCCCCC
>JAZNTO010000036.1:0-2585 GCA_045591805.1 Akkermansia sp.
CCTTTGTGGCCACGCTTGCCTTGGAACTTGTGCCCCTTGCGGAACTTAGCGAAAGCCTCTCTTACAGCCTTCTTCTCGTTGTCGTCGATCTTGCCGTCCTTGTTGGCGTCGAACTTGTTCATGAACTCGGCGCGGAAGTGCTCGCGCACGGCTTGCTTCTCGTTGTCGTCCAGCTTGCCGTCCTTGTTGGCATCGAACTTGGCCATGAAAGCAGCCTTGCGAGCCTGCCTAGCGGCCTTGCGATCTTTCTTGGGAGCCTGAGCGGCAGGAGCAGCCTGGGGAGCGGCGGGGGCAGCTACCGGAGCGGCCGGAGCGGGAGCCGGGGCGGCCTGAGGCTGAGCCTCCTGAGCAAATACCGGCATTGCTGCCACGAGAGCGATGAGGAATGATTTCTTCATAATTCTGATGTGTGTTTGATTTAAGCAGTTCGGGCCGTTCAGGCCGCTGACAGTGGGGAGAACGCAGCCACCTGCAAAAAATCTACAGAGAAAAATTATTTTTTTTGTGCGGAAGTGCCAAAATTATGTTAGAATGATGTATGGCATGCGCGCAATCCGCGCTTGTCAGAACGCGCGAGAGGGTGTATGATAGGGGGCAGACATGAATACATACAAGATAGCAGTTCTTGCCGGAGACGGCATTGGCCCGGAGGTGATGGAGCAGGCCTTGCGCGTGCTGGACGTTGTTGAGGCTAAGTACGGTTTCGCGACAGAGCGCACGGCCTGTTACGTGGGCGGTGCGGGTATCGACAACTGCGGGAAAGCGCTTCCGGCCGAGACTCTGGCAGCCTGTGAGGCGGCGGATGCCATACTCTTCGGCTCTGTGGGTGGCCCCAAGTGGGATAGCCTGCCGCCGGATGAGCGCCCGGAGCGTGGTGCTTTGCTGCCGCTGCGCAAGCATTTCCGCTTGTATGCCAACCTGCGTCCCGGTATCTGCCTGCCTGAGCTGGTGGAGGCTTCCCCCATCAAGAATAGCATCATCCCGCAGGGTTTCGATATCCTTTGCGTGCGCGAGCTGACCGGCGGCATGTATTTCGGCGAGCCCAAGTTCTACGGCGAGCGGGATGGCGAGACCGTGGCGCTGGATACCCTTTTCTACAAGAAGAGCGAGGTGGAGCGTATCGCCCATGTGGCTTTTGAGGCGGCGCGCGGTCGCAGCGGGCGCCTGTGCAGCGTGGACAAGGCAAACGTGCTGGCCTCCTCTGTGATGTGGCGCGAGGTTATGAACGCCATAGCCCCGGAGTACCCGGATGTGCAGCTCACGCACATGTATGTGGACAACGCCGCTATGCAGCTGGTGCGCAATCCCAACCAGTTCGACGTGATGGTCACGGAAAACACCTTCGGCGATATTCTGACGGATGAGATGGCTATCGTCTGCGGCTCTTTGGGCATGCTGCCCAGTGCTTCTCTCTGCAAGAACGGCGAGAGCACGTTCGGCCTCTACGAGCCTTCCGGCGGCTCCGCACCTGATATCGCGGGGCAGGGCATAGCGAATCCCATAGCACAGATTCTTTCCATGAGCATGATGCTGCGCTACTCCTGCCGCGAGACCGCCGCCGCCGATGCGGTGGATGCCGCTGTGCGTGCCGTGATAGCCGCCGGCTACCGCACCGGGGATTTGAGCACCGGTGCCGAGGGCGAAATCCGCGTGGGAACCGCCGGCATGGGCGATGCGATAATCGCCGCTCTTGCATAACAGGAAGAAAACTCTACACCACAGCTCGCTATGCCGATTTGCCCGCGTTGCAGTTCGTCTATCCACTCCGGAGCAGAAGACCGGTGCCCTGCGTGCGGCTACGGTATGCAGCGGGCGGATGCGCTTTTCGGGGAGCAGGATATAGAGTTCACCCGCGTGGTGGACGAGGCCGGCGCGCTGACACACCGCGAGCGGGTGGAGCTGCTGGGGTATCTGGCCAATCTGGAGCGCCGCGTGGCACCTGTGGCGCTTTGTGTGTATATCACAGATCACGGGCAGCTGCGGGAGTTTCGCCCCCATGCGCACTGGGCTCTGAACCACGCGCGCATACACCACCCCTCTTTCGGTAAACGCGAGCAGATGGTGACCATAGAGACAGCCGAGCTGCGCGAACGCAAGCCCGGCGAGGAACGCCCGCCGGTGGTGGAGGAGGCGGAACCCGGCTTTTTTGCGGGGCTTTGGCAGGATTTCTGCGGGCGTTGCCGCGATTTGTGCCTGCCGTGTCCGCCGCCGGTGCGTCAGGAGTGGATGCTGATGCTGGTACTGGATGTGCAGCTGGAGGTGGCATGTTTCTCCTGGGGCTACATGCTGGATCCGTACGTGTTGCAGGAAAAAATCAACACCTGCATTGTAAAGTCGCGGCTGCAGTTTCGCGAGCGTGCTATGGTAACAGCGCTTCGGCGGGTTATGGCGGCCGCTGTGGGACAGCTGGCCCGCAATGCCCGCAAGGTGAATCGCGAGCTGCGCCGCAAGGCCGCTCTCCGTTTCAATGCGCTGCCGGTGCTGGCCACCGGGCTGGCTGTGGCGCTCTCCACCATGTCCGCTTCGCCTGCTCAGGAGCCGGAAGCCGGGCAGCAACCCCCGGCAGAGACACCACCGGCCGCCGC
>JAZNTO010000037.1:0-2598 GCA_045591805.1 Akkermansia sp.
CTAAGACCGCTTGGCCTCCGACTTACCAAGGTGCATATTGCTGCAAGTGTGGCTCGTAAATGCATAACCCGCTTATTGTGCCATACTTCGCGATTTTGTCAATCTCTATCTGTGTGAGCACTAAACTATCTGCTAATCTACACCGCCTTTGCTCCCGGAGGGGGCTTTCGGGGTGGTTGTGGCGTGAGCCATAGGCTTCCCGGCTTATGAACTCGCACTTCCGTACGTCCTTGTGCGTCCGGAAGAGAGATATTTGCCCCCATATCCAACAGCAGCTTAACGGCATTCGGATTGTTGCTTGTAATAGCGGCGCACAAGGGAGTGGTGCCGTTTTCCGGGCGGATATTGACATCCGCTCCGGCGGTGATGAGCATCTGCATGCGTTTCACGCTTCCTTTGGCTGCTTCTTCCGGTAGCAGTGCATCGTATTGTGTGGCAGCTATGTTGAGTGCGGCCAGTTCTTCGCGCGCCAGACGCTTAGCCTTTTCCTCCGGCGACTCGCAGGAGCTGAGCCCCAGCGTCGTCACGCCCAGTGCCAGTATGGTGATGAGTTCTTTTTTCATGATAATAAGAAGAAGCTGTTGTTCGTGCGATGGAATCCATCATACGCTTTCGAAAACCGTAGGCAGACATACGCAATCGTTTATGTACAAGCATGTTGAAAAACATACAACTTGCGCTTTTGGCACGGAAACGGCGGAGCAAAAATTCTTTTGCGTCAAAACCTCAAATGTGCTTGACTTACGGTTTTCGAAACCGTAGGTAAAGCGCATATACGAGCCGCCGTGTATGGTGTGCATACGGAGCAAGCGCGGGGTGACTCCGCTTCGAATTCGTACAACACCACTCTGCAAGGTCAGAGCGGCGACATTGTTAGGGCGTGGGCAGGAGGACTTCTGCCTGCAGTTGTAGCAAGAGCTCGGAGTTTGTTTTTTGCAGGAAATGCACGCAGTTTTGCTTGGATTCCTCGCTCATGGGCATGCCGTGTCGCAGAGCCCAAGCGGTGGCGCGTCCTTTGTCTGTTGTATCTGTGGCGAGAGGGTAGAGCACATAGAGCTCCGCGAGCTGTTTGTTGGGCATGTAGGAGAGTGAGGCGCCGTGCGCGAGCATAAACTCCAGCAGCTCGATGCGGGTATCGGGGGCGAGGTGATCCACGAAGTTAAGGTGTAAGCCCTCGAATGTCTCCCAAAAGAGGGTCGATTGTCCGCCCTGCGTCGCTTGTACCGGGGCGGTCCAGGGGATATAGGCGTGGTTGGGGTCGGCGCCGCGGCGTATGAGCTCCTGAAGTAGCGCCGTCTTGTGGCACTTAAGCGCCAAATCCGCTACCGGTATGCCGGAGGGCAACAGGACATCGCCCTTGCCCGTGCGCATGGTCTCGTGCAGAGCTTCGCGTGCGGGCATGCAGAGCTCGCGCCACCCCAGCAGCATGGCCGGCAGCATTCCCCACTTCCTTTCCCGCAGCCATTTTGTGGTCGGTGCAAGCTCTCCCTCGCAAAAGAGTGTGAGTCCTGCAATGCCGGAATTGTTGCGCAGCTCGTTGTCGATTTCCTGCAGGTCAGCGGCTTGTTGCTCGCTCCAGCTTTCGTGGCAGGCCGGGGGCTCCGTATTGCGCCAACTGTTCACCCAATAGCAGAAGCCGTACCAACCGCCCACTAGCAGAAGCAGCAGGATGCCCAGAGAGATGAAGCTCCACTTCAGAATGCGTTTCATTGTTTAGTCTCCGAAACTTCTCGGATGTATTCTTTGACGGCGCAGGAGATTTGCGTGGAAATATCTGCCTTGGGGCGGGCAAAGGAGGGGGTGAACCAAGGGAAGGCGCCCACGAGGTCGTGGAAAACGGCCACCTCGCCGTCGCAGGTACCGCGCCCGGCTCCGATGCCGATGGTGACGATGGGGCAGGCACGGGTAATTTCCTTTGCCACGCCGTGCTTGGTGCACTCGATGACCACGGAGAAAGCCCCGGCGCGCACCACGGCCTCCATGTCGCGCATGATGGCGGCTGCCTCCTCCTCTGTCTTGCCGCGCATGCGGTAGCCGCCATCCTCCTTTACTTTTTGGGGCAGCAGTCCAATGTGCCCCTGCACAGGGATGCCGGCTTGTGTGATGGCGCGGATTTGAGCCTCCACGGCCACGCCTCCCTCCAGTTTCACGGCGTCGGCCCCCACAGCCATGAGCGCGCGTGCGGTTTCGAGCGCTTGCTCGGGAGTGTCGTAGGTATGGATGGGCATATCGGCCACGACAACGGCGTTTTTCGCGGCACGCGCCACGGCTTCCACATGGTGCAGCATGTGCGCCAGAGTCACATGTGTGGTGTCCGGGAATCCCAGCATCATCATACCCAACGAGTCTCCCACGAGTATCATATCCACCCCGGCTTCATCCACCAAGCGGGCGGTGGGGTAGTCGTAGGCAGTCAGTTCGGAAACGGGCGCTTTGCCCTTGCGGGCAAGGATGGCGGCAATTTTGCTGTTCATGGTTTGCGAGTTACAAATCAAACGGAGTTACCTGTGGGCGGTCGGCGGGCAGGGCGGCCAGCAGCTCGGCTGCGGTGAGCCTTTGCCCGGGGAGGCGGAGCCGGGGGGCTATGTCGCAGAGGGG
>JAZNTO010000038.1:0-22868 GCA_045591805.1 Akkermansia sp.
ATGGACGAGCCGACCACCCATCTGGATATCATGAGCGTGGAGGCTCTTTCTCAGGCGCTGAAGCGCTACGAGGGTACACTGGTGTTTATATCGCACGATGTGCACTTTATCCGCGCGCTGGCGGAGAAGACTCTTCACATTTCGCACGGCACAGTTACCCCCTACGCCGGTGGCTACGACTACTACCTAGAGAAATCCGGGCTTCTGGATAACCCCGATGCCATGAATATGTAGGGGAGGTATTTTTTGAAGGCATACAGCTCGGTGGCCGTCGCTGGTGGCACTGGCCGTACTATGCTGGAGCCTCGCGCGGCTTCAGATATAGCGATTCACAACGGGTATACGCTTCAGGATCATGCCCAGTGTGGCTGCGAAGGTAAATGCCAGTAGTACTTGCGCCAGATACAAGTAGTATGGAGCTCCCGGCTCTTTAAGCCGCGGCAGGATGAAATCTGCCACAATACTGCGCCAAATGTTCTCTGTAAGCATGACCACCAGTACCGAGCCGCCCAGCAGGCAGAGGGTGCGGGCGTACCATGCAGGTGCCGGTCTGCGCACGAACATGTATTTTGCCCAGAGATATATGGTCATCGTTGGTATGGGAAGGAAGCACCCCATCAGCTCCTCATTTTGGGCCATGGTGAGCACCACTGTGGAGAGCAGCAAGCATACCAGCGACACTCCTGCAAGCCCCCAGCGGAAGGCCGGGCTCTGCATCCGCTCCGCTAGATGTCGCTCGGCATAGAAGCCCATCAGCATGTAGAAAGCTCCGTAGCCTGCGGTGAAGGGACAAGCCTTAGTAAGGGGCATAAAAGGGGTATGGGCGAACATGAAATATATGCTACCGTAATGTAGTCCATACGGCACTTTCAATGCTATTTCCATTGCGCAGCAAAGTATCAGCAGGTACAGGTAATCGCGAGCTTGTATTTTTGCTGCGAGCGCTCGAATGAAGGGGAGAAAGACCAGCAGCATCAGATACGCATACAGGAACCAAGTAACGCTAGCATTTCCTCCATCTTCACGTATGATTCCATGTACATAATTTGCCACAAAAGCGTGCGGTTGGACATTATACTCGCCAATGATAACTTTCCACAGATGCTGTATGAATATAAAAGCCGCCAGCACTACGAAAAACCGCCACACGCGCTTCCTGTACAGGGTTGTGTAGTCCTCCTGACGCCCCAGCAGCAAAGCGCCGCTTATCATGAAAAATAGAGGGACTGCCACCTTGCATGTCGTACTGCCAAAGTAAATAAGCCAATCTGCCATGCCGCCAATTTCGCCTCTGGGAATGACGAAAGTGCCGGTGTGATTGTATATCACCAGAATAATGGCGAAGATTCTCAGGAACTCCAGATGCAGCAGTTTTGGTGCAGATTGCGAACTCGGCATGGCGGTATGGTGTTTTTCGGGGCAGCATGGTATCGCATTGTAAATGCGATGTCAAGCAAAACATTGCAATTTCAATGTTTTTATGCATTTTTTTTGTCCGCTTTTTGGGCGAGCTTTTAGATGCAAAATTAACATAACCCGTTAATCATCAGTTCACCCTTGCGAATCGCATTTACAATGCGATAACACTATTTTTTTTGAACCTTATAAGATAAATAATATCAATGATTTATATGTGCATTGTGACGGGTGAAAAAAGTTTTCTGCAAGAAAGTACGGAAAAGTGCGGGAAAGTACGGAGCGTTAGCATTGCTGGCGTTCCATAGAATTCGGCTATGTTCTGCACGTTACTCGTCATCCATAATGCCAAAGAGCTCCGCTTTATCCGAAACGTAGATGTGGTAAGTTTCCAATATCCGGATTTTGGCATTGCAGACGGGGCTTGTTTGTGGTAGAATGCGCGCACGCATATGACTTTGGACGAGTTGAGACAGGCGATAGACCGCATTGATGCGCAGATTGTGGAGCTGCTGAAGCAGCGCATGGGCTGTGTGCATGCTGTTGGCGAAATTAAAAAAGGAGCCAACAGTCATATTTTTGTACCGGAGCGGGAGAGCAAGCTCTTTGCCAAACTTATGGCCAACAATGGAGGAGTACTGCCCGAAAAAGGTCTTCAAAGTGTTTACCGCCAAATTGTCAGCATGAGTTTTGCTTTGGAAGGCGGTATGAAGGTGGGCTATCTGGGGCCGGAGGGTACTTGGAGCCACCAGGCTGCTCAAGCGCGCTTTGGCGACAGTGTGGAACTTGTGCCGTTTCCTACGTTCAACCACATTTTCCACGCTGTAGACCGCCGCGAGGTGGACTACGGGATTGTGCCCATCGAGAACAGCACGGACGGCAAAATCTCCCAGGCTTTGGATTTGCTGGGGGCCAAAGGACTGCGTATCTGCGCACAGGTGCACCAGCCGGTGCTTAACTGCCTAATGGGCAATGCAGAGCCTGCGGATATACGCACTATCTACTCCCACCCTCAGGCTTTGGCTCAGTGCCGCGAGTGGCTGCTGCAGCACTATCCGAATGCTGCACTGGTGGCCACCCCCTCCACCGCAGATGCCGCTCGCCGCGCGGCCGGCGAGGCTATATTGGGAGCCGCTGCCATAGGCAGCAAGATGGCCGGTGAGCTTTACGGCCTCAAAATGCTCAATGCCAACATACAGGACAAATCCGACAACACGACCCGCTTCGCTGTCATTGGCCGCCAGCGCAATGCACCCTGTGGCAAGGATCGCACCACCATTTGTTTTGGTGTACCGCACACAGCCGGCAGCTTGGTAGATGTGTTGAATGTTTTTAAGAACCACGGAGTCAATATTTATTGCATGGATTCGCGCCCGAATCGCGATACGGCGTGGGAATACCTCTTCTACATAGACGTAGAGGGGCACGAGGATGTGGAACCGCTCAAAACATGTCTGAGCGTGCTGCATGCCCACACCCCCATGTTCAAAGTCCTAGGCTCCTACCCCGAGAACTAACGCAACACCATGGCTTTCTCCTACGAACAGGCGCATTCTTTGCTGCGCAACGCTCGAGCGAACGGTCGCCAGCCGCACGCCTTGCTCTTTACCGGTGCTCCGGAGGCCGGCACGCACCGCCTCGCTCTGGCTCTGGCCGCAGAGCTGAACGGCGCTCGAGCAGACTCTCTGGAAAGCCTGCACCACCCGAGCTGCCGTGTGTTGCGCCCCGGCTCCAAGGTGCGTACCATCTCCATAGATGCCGTGCGCAGCGTAGAGCCATTTCTTGCCCTGCGAGCTGCCGAGGGAGAGACCAAGCTCATCATCATAGACGAGGCGGATCGCCTGCCGGAGGAAGCAGCCAATGCCTTTCTGAAAACTCTGGAAGAGCCGCCACCACAAACTCTCATCATCCTTATATCTGCGTTGCCACAAAAGCTCCTGCCGACTATTCTTTCCCGCTGCGTGCGGTTGGATCTGCGCGATTCGCACCGCGGCGTGCGACTCTCCAACGCTCAGCAAGCTTTCCTGCCTACAGTGCGGGCTGCGCTGACTCGCTTGGGCAACGATGTGGCAGCTCTGGCGCTGCGTGCGGATTTCCAGCACATTCTCACCCGGCGGCGCGAGGAGATAACAGAGCGCATCACCTCCGCGCTGAAGGCGGAGGCTAAAGCCATAGCCGAAGGCACCGATGTGCGCAACTGGGAAGCCATGCAGAAGGATGTGACCAACGCGCGTATCGAGAGTGAGTACTTGAGCGAGCGCGCGCAAATGCTCGAGCTGCTTTCTCTGTGCCTAGGCCAGGCTGTACTGCTGGCCTCGCACGCGCTGGATGTAGAGCCGCTTGCCCCTGAGCTGGTGGGTGTAGCGTCCGCGCACAGTGTGCCGGATTTGCTACGCCGCATGCGTGCGGTGGATGCCCTGCGCGCAGACCTGAACTTCAACGTAAACGAAGCACTCGCGCTCGATGCGCGCCTGCTCGACATTATCGGAAAATCCCCACTATGAACAGCATGACCGGATTCGGGGCCGCTACAGCCCCCCTCAGAAACGCCTCCCTCCGCGTAGAGATAGGCGGAGTCAACCGCAAACAAACTGAAATCTCCATCTCCTTGCCCCGTGCTTGGGGCGAGTTGGAAACCCGCGTGCGCGAACTCGTGGCCGGCTGTGTCTCTCGCGGCCGGGTCAACATCACTATCTCCTTGCAGGCGGCTTCCTCCGGCAGTGGTAGCTTGGCTGTCAATAAAGCCAAACTCGCAGCCTTGCAGGCCTGCACTGCAGAAGTAGCCACCGCCATCGGCAAAAACGTAGAGCTCACCCTAGAGTCTTTGCTGCGTCTCGGCATCATAGGCGAGGAGACGGAGGCCGACATCTCCGCCGAAAATGCTTGGGCTGCGGCCGAACCGGCCATCCGCGAGGCTCTGGATGCTTTCCTTGCTCTGCGTGCGCAGGAAGGTGCCAATATGCGTGCCGACTTGCTTCGCCGTATTGCCACCCTGCGCAACTACCGCGAGCAGCTCATTGCCCGTGCCGCCGGCGTGCCTGCCCGCTACCGCGAGCAGCTCCTCAAGCGCTTGGAGGAGAGTGGTCTGCCTATACCGGCAGACGATGAACGTATCATCAAAGAAATTGCCCTCTTTGCAGACCGCTGCGATGTGAGCGAAGAAACCACCCGCTTGGCTTCACACTTGGACCAGTTCGAGAAGATTTGCGACAAACCGGAGGCTGTTGGGCGCACCTTGGATTTCCTCTGCCAAGAGATCTTCCGCGAGCTCAACACCACCGGCTCCAAAGCAAATGATGCCGAACTCGCCCAGCTCGTTGTTTCTGCCAAAACAGAGCTGGAAAAAATCCGCGAGCAAGTCCAGAATATAGAGTAACTCCCACCCTGTCATCAATCGTAAACCATCAATCACTTCATGCTTGGCACCCTCCTCATCGTCTCCGGCCCGTCCGGCTCTGGCAAAACCACACTCTGCCGCCGCGCTGAAGCGGCGGGGCTCACAGCTTACTCCATCTCATGCACGACGCGTCCACCCCGCCCCGGCGAGCGGGATGGTGTAGATTACCACTTTCTCTCCCCGGAAACCTTCGCTGCCAAGGTTCAGGCCGGTGAGTTTCTGGAGCATGCCACCGTGCACGGCAACTCCTATGGTACGTTGAAAGCGGATATCATCGACCTGCTCATGCAGGGTAAAAACGTGGTGATGGACATAGATGTACAAGGCGCCGCCTCCATCCGCGCCTGCGCAGACCCCACTATTCGCCGCGCATACGCGGATGTCTATATTCACGTGCCGGCCGCAGAACTGGAAGCCCGCTTGCGCGGACGGCAGACGGACAGCGAGGAGGTCATCCGGCTACGCCTGCGCAACGCCGCCGCCGAGGACGCCCGCCAAGGCGAGTACCAATACGCGCTCGTTTCCGCAGACCGCGAGCACGACTACGCCCGCTTTCTCTCCCTGCTCACTGCTCTTTCCATGCGCACCGCTTTGGCATAAGGAAAGCGGGTACTCATCATATATGGTGGGGGAGTAGAGCCGGCTGACTTAGAGATGAAGTAGAGAATATGGGAGAATACGTACCACCATTCAGCGTGAGCTCGAAGGCGATTCGACTGGTTGCGGAAATATCCGCACTGGTGGAACGCTATGCGATACGTTAGGAAAAAGAAAACGGAATTCTGCTACGAAAAGCCAACCGCATAAAAACCATACATAGCCCTAGCCATTGAAGGCAATGAGCTGAGCGAGGAAGATGTGCGCACACTGCTGAATGGTAAACCGGTAATTGCGCCGCAGCAACAACTGCGGGAAGTGCTGAACGCCATACATGCTTACGAGGAAAGCTTCAAATGGGACGCATTTTGTATGGATGATATGCTTCGAGCGCATGCTTGCATGATGCAGGAACTCTGCCCCGATCCGGGAAAATTTCGAAAGGGTGGGGTTGGTGTTTTTGCCGGCAACAAACTCATTCATCGCCGGCTCATTTGGTGCCTACGCTCATGAAGCAGCTCTTCGACTGGCTGGCGCGAGCAGAAGACCACCTGCTGATACGCAGTTGCGTGTTCCACTATGAGTTCGAATTCATACCCCCTTTCAGCGATGGTAACGGACGCATGGGACGTCTGTGGCAGTCTCTCATACTCAACAAGCTACACCCATGTTTTCCACATCTGCCGGTAGAAAACCTAGTCTTTGCTGATCAGGATGAATACTACAAGGCCATCCGGCAAAGCAGCGCCGGCTCAGACTGTGCCCCATTCATCGATTTTATGCTAGGCGAAATATGCAGCACTTTGCGTCAATATGCCACACCGCCAAACGATTGCGCGCTCAGCGAAACGGAGCTATTCATCCTCGCTTGCATCCGAGAAAACACCTCTATATCTGCAAAAGCTATTGCAGCAAAAGGAGGGCTTAGCCCTCGCCGTATAGAAAAATGCCTTAGCGACTTGAAACAGAAAGGTGTACTACTGCGTGCAGGCGCCCGGAAAAACGGTTCTTGGAAGATTCTTGGCGAATAACAAAAACTAAAGTTCGGAATAAAGTTCGGAATTTTAAGTTTCGGCATTCTCCCCCTTTCGGTTATCTTGTTTGGCATTTCAGCCGTCCTTCGAGGGAGGAAAAAAAGTAAATTACAGTACAATAATGGGAAAAATAGGCTTGCAATCTCTATCGTTTTGCTATATATTCGCGGTGTAACCATTGCACACCACCACCACACACCATGAAACATACAATCGCCACATGGAGCCTGCTGGGCATGTTGACCACCGCTTCTGCAACCGAAACGCTCTGGGTATACGGGGTAAATGAACACGGAGGATGGTACGATGCCAACAAGACAGACTATGCTGCCGACACAAATAAATGCTGGGCTGCCGTATCCTCCAATCTCATAAACTGGTGGCAGAACCAGTATGCGGTGAATCCCAATATCCCGGACGAAGGTATGGTCTGGGATACTTACCGCCGGAGTGCTACCAACAACTTGGGCGACATAGCCATAGGCGTAGATTGGTGGTGGACAGGTGACGCCTACGAAATTTACGGATATTTTTACCCTGAAGCTCCGCTTTTCGGAGAGGGGTATTCCGCTTCGTACTACAGCTCAAATACTCCCGCTTTATACGAATATGGGGACTATCTGACAATAAAGGACGCTACCGATTCCGATTTTTCCTCCTATCTTTACAACACTCTGTCAGCGGGGCGCGCGGGGCTCGGATTGAATCTCGGCGGGGCTTCCGGCCATGGTATTACCGTATGGGGAGCAGAGTTCAGCGACACTCGGAGCCTGACAGCACTGTATGTTACAGATTCGGATGATGCTGTGGCTGCGGGCGTGGGAGACCAGGGGCTTTTCAGGGTAGAGGTTGTGCAACAGGCCGGCGGCTATTACTTGGAGGACTACTGGGGCGGAAAAGTCGGAATAAACTCTGTCACAGTACTGGATGCCGCCGCTACAGATGCTTGGGGAATACCCCGTATCGAGCTGGTAGCCCCGGCTCCCCTCGCTGTGCCGGAGCCTACCATGGCAGCGCTGGGGCTGTTCGCCCTTGCAGGATTCGGCATGCGCCGCAGGCGTTCATAGAACAACCGAAAAGAAAGCTCGCCTCTGCAGAAAATTAAGCTTGACTCCGGCTGGGGTAAAAGTGTAGAGTGTGGGAGTAACCAGCCAATATCGGATATGATACGCTTCGCCTCGACTGATTGCCGCCGTGAAACCGGCAACATAAAGTGGGACCTGCAGGGGCCTCTGCCTTTCGGTATAGCCGACATGGACATAGAGAGCCCGCCCTGCGTGGTGGAGGCTCTGCAGGCGCGCCTGAACCACCGCTTCTACGGCTATGCGTTCATGACTGACGAGTTGCGCGCAGCCATCACCGCCTACCTGGTAAGCAAACACGGGGTTGCCAATGCCGCACCGGAGTGGCTGCATGAGCTGCCCGGCTGTGTGCCGGCTTTCACTCTGGTGGCACGTACTGTGTGCCGGGAGCCGCAGCACGAAGTGATGGTGTGCTCCCCCTCCTACCCGCCCATGCTGCACTGCCACGAGGATGCACGCTGCAGCCTGCTGAGCGTACCATTCCGCTACACGGGCGAGCGCTGGGAGTTTGACTGGGAGGCCATGGAAGCAGCCGTATCGCCCAACACCAAGCTCTTCTTGCTCTGCAACCCGCACAATCCCTTGGGGCGCGCGTGGAGCCGCGAGGAAATGGAGCGCGTGGCGGACTTCTGCGAGCGGCACGACCTCATACTATGCTCGGACGAAATACACTGCGACCTTGTGTTGGATGAAGACAAGCGGCATGTTTGCGCCCTTACCCTGCCGGAGCGCATGCAGCAGCGTATCGTCATGCTCAGTGCCCCGAGTAAGACATTCAACATAGCCGGTATCTGTTTCACCTACATGGCTGTGCCCAATGTCGAGCTACGCGCCGCTATTCGTAAGACGCAGGGGCACAGCCTCCCTACGCTGAATGTCTTTGCCTACGCCGCCTCGCTGGCTGCCTACACTGCCGGCTGGGAGTGGCACAAGCAGCTCCTTAAGACCTTGCGTGCCAATCGACAATTTGTGGTGGACTACATCGCGCGTGAGCTTCCCATGCTGCGCACACGCCACCAAGAGGCCACTTATCTGGCCTGGATAGACTGCTCTGCTCTGGGGGTGGAAAACCCGCACGAATTCTTCCGCTCCAACGCCGGCGTCTATCTGGACAATGGCGCCAACTTCGGAGACCCGCAGTGCGTGCGTCTCAACTTCGCCACCTCTCCGGAAATGCTCCGCACCGGTCTGGACGCTATGCGAGATGCTATCCGCAGACACACTAAGGCATAGAGGTGCTCTCCGATTCTTCGGAACATTGCCATCTCACAGGGTGAAGTCGCACGGAGTCTAAATTTCATATGATGTTACGTCTTTATTTTTTGTTATTTATTGTTTGCTCAACCCTACTTATGGCGGGAGAAACTGTCCTGATTACCTTCGGAGAGGCCGGCTCCAATAGCTATACACCAACTCAATCGGTAGATGGGGTATGCTACAATAAGTTGAGCACCGGGACAACAACATATAGTTATTATAGGGCTGAAGGACTGCTTAATACAGAGGGTATTGCTACCGATGTGTCAGTTTCAATACGACAAATGGCAGAAACAAAAGCAAATATAAGCAGTTTTGTTGGCGATAGCACGGCGATTTATACCATATTCCCAAAAGAATCGATTCTTGGTGTGCTGACGTACAGCGCTCCGGAAATCCTTTTTTTGTACAATCTGTCTGCCGGCAGCTACACCCTACATATTTTGGCTGGCCGCGGCAACTCACCAAGTCCCAACATGGCTACATCTTATAGCCTGACCACCGCCCCCAAGAATTCGTTTGCATCCCTACAGGCAAATATCGTAGCGTATAATGCTACCGGTACCGCGCCTACAATTCTGGATGGTGTTGAGATAAAAGCTTTCACCAATAAAGCCGGTAGTCAGAACTCTGCCGCGGATTGGGCGCTGATGCGATTTGATTTCACGCTGGAAGATAACATAGAAAAAGTAGGCGTGTATGCAGTGGGGTTCAACAGCAATGTGGCGGGCATTGCGCTCACCTGCATCCCCGAGCCCTCAGGCCTCTGCTTATTGGGTACAGCTTTGTCCCTATTAGCCACTCGCCGCAAGCGGGGCAAATGAGCTCGAAACACACAGAAAAGAGAAAATAGAGCCGGTGGTAGACAGCGGTTAGGTTAAGCATGGGCTCAGTCTTCCAAAATCACTGAATACAGCCGGCGCAGCTTTGCAGTCATGGAGGCTTCGGAAAGTCGTTGGCGGCAGGATTCCTGATCGTACACCCCCATCGAGACAGCTGTGTCTCTATCTTGGGTGATTGTTAGCACTGCATCTGTAAGTTGTTGTGCACTGTGTGGGCTGATGATAAATCCGGATTTTCCCGGGATGATGTAATCTTTGGCTCCGCAGTCTGTTGTAGCAATGGCAGCTATCCCCATGGTTCTGGCTTCTTTCAGGGCGGTTGGGCCGGTATCTGCAAGACTCGGGTGTATGAGGCACCAGGTTTCACTCAGTAATTTGATTACCTGTTTTCGGTCTACATAACCTAGGGGGATAATGTTATCCGGTAGATTTTTATAGGCCGCGGGCGAAACTCCTGCCATGTATAGCTTTATGTGCCGTAGAGCAGGGCGGGAGAAGGCTTCTATGGCCAGCGGTATGTTTTTAACGGGAGTATTGGAACTGAGCATGAGGCAACACGGATTTTCGGCCGCGTGACGCTCAGTCCGGAAAAACTCCGGTTCAACAGCATATTCAAAAAGGTGGACATTTGCCTTAGGGGCCAGTTCAAGTACGCGCTCGCGTGCCCATTGCGACTCTGTTGTGATATGCGGAATTTTTGTGAAGATTTTTTTCTCGAAACGACCTTGCCTTCTCTCAAATCTGGCTATAGGCGCTCGCTCTGCACAGGCTGTTAGCAGCCCTTGTACGGAAAGCAATTTGAGCCCGGGATAATCCATTGCGCATAGCGCGTAGCACTCTTCTGTGCCCCAGGCGTGCACTAAATCCGGAGACAGTTTTTTGAGATATCGGCTTATTCTCCATCTATCCGGATAGTAAGACAAATACTGTGCCAACGTTCTACTCCCGCACGGAAGTACGTGGAAATGCTGACCTCCTTTATGATAAGTGCGCGGCTCATGAATCCCCTTGCTTAGTGTAATCCAATGGATTTCTTTGTCCTGCCATGTTTCAAACGATTTATGCAGCGCTGTAAGCCACACGGCATAATGGTTTGATTTGCCGGGGAGGGTTACGTCTACCTGCCACACCGGATACTTGGCAAGTATAGCTATCCTTTTCTTGCTCATTGGGCAGAAGTGTATCGCATTTACAATGCGATTATTTTTGAACCTAATGCTCTTACAATGAATGGCGATAGTAATAAAAGGTGCGGAGAAAATACGGAGGTTATATGCTTGATCTCGTTTTAATTACTGCAATTCAAGTAGTTAGAAACACAAAAAAGTACGGAAAAAGTGCGGAGATAATCCTTTTTTCGCGCAAAAAGTCCACTTTTTTTCACCTCTGATAACGCATTTGTTCATCTCATGAATCCAGCATTCATCCTTCAGTAGAAAACTATTTGTTGCATAAGATGTCATTATTCAGGCGATAAGGCGCCTTTCCTCTATTAACCTGATTGAGCTTTTTGGACGGCTGTTCTAGCAAAAAATGGTAATTTTGACAAAAAAAGCTGTACATCGCATTGTAAATGCGATAGACTGACTTGGGCGGAGTAGCATGCCATAAGCTGTTTATCGGATGCAGCTCGCAGTTTTCTCGTAAGTAAAAGTTTAAGAAATCAGGTGGATGAGAGTTGCAGCTATAGGGCCGTATCGTTTTTCTCAGGTGGGTTGTGTAACGGGTGATGCTACGCAGATGCGTGAGACTGTGAAGGCAATGCGAAAATTGCCGGATGTGGAGGTGCGGTGTTATTACTACCGGAATGCGGATGTTTTGGTTACTGAGACCGGGGAGGAAATTTCCTGGGCTGAGTTGCCCTCGTTATGTGATGTAGGGCACGTGTTTACAACACTTCCCAAGTGGCATAGGGCAGTGGATGGTGTTCTTGCGAAAATGCCGACGCTGTTTTCTACGGTGTATTGGAATAACTGCTTCCGTGAATATATATCTGTGAAAAATGGTACGGTGTTTCGGCACATATTCCGAAGCTTTGAATATATATTTCGAAGGCTGGTAGGTATGAAATCGCGCAAAATTGCGTCTTGGTGTATGGGGATACTCCCGAACTCGTGGGCGGAGGGGGAGGTGTTCCGCTCCGTGCATACATTGCGGCAGCACGCGATCTGTGTTCCTGTACCCAATGCTGTGGCCTCGCCACCGGAGCTGGCGCAGCTCGCGCGACCGGATGATGTGCCCGAGGGGGATTATATTGTGTGTCCCGGTATTTTTGCACCTCGGAAGAACCAGTTAGCTCTCGTAAGAGCTATGAAGGGAAGTGGCCTGCCGATAGTGTTCCTTGGAAAGAAATATGAGCCTGTGCCTGCCCACTACGAAAAATGTGTAGCAGAGGCGGATGAAAATATGTATTTTTTGGGGCATGTCCCGAGCGATAGTAGCCGCTATTGGGCTATTTTGAAACACGCACGTGTGGCGGTATTGGCGTCGGATTGTGAAACTCCGGGCATTGCTATGTTGGAGGCTGCGCTGGCCGGAGCCAGACCGGTCGTTACCATATATGGCGGGACTCAGGAGTACTACGGAATTGTGGCAGAGTATCTGAACCCCTATTCTGTTTCTCATATTCGACAAGCTGTGGATACTGCGTGGCAGAGAGGCCGATTATTGCCGCAGGAGGCTGCCCAATTTTCCCGCTTTACATGGGAGTGGGCGGCTGAGCTGACTCTGGGGGCATACAGGCAAGCTATGGAAATTTTTAACCGTTATTACGCTTCGACAAAATGATTAAGGTAATGCTGATATTCGGCACTCGTCCGGAAGCTATTAAGATGGCTCCGCTGGTAAAGGCCTTGCAGGGATCCCCCGACGTATTTGCTCCGGTGGTTTGTGTGACCGGCCAGCACAGGGAAATGCTGGATCAGGTGCTGGATATATTCGGCGTTAAGCCGGATTTCGATCTTGATATCATGAAGCCCGGACAGGATTTGTACGATGTGTCCGCGCGCGTTTTGCTGGGGTTGCGCGAAGTGTTGCAGAAAGCTCAGCCGGATATTGTGCTGGTGCATGGCGATACTACGACAAGTTCTATGGCGGCTCTTGCCGCTTTTTATCAGCGGATCCCTGTGGGGCATGTGGAGGCCGGGCTCAGAACTTTTGATATCTATAGCCCTTGGCCGGAGGAAATGAACAGGCAGATAACAGGGCGCCTCGCAACATACCATTATGCTCCCACAGAGAGAAGTCGTGATAATCTTTTGAAAGAAAATGTGGAAGAAGACTCTGTGGTGGTTACCGGTAACACGGTCATAGATGCGTTGAAGTGGGTCATAACGCGTATACACGATGAGCCGCAGTTACGGGCCTCTCTGGAGCAGAATCTGGCTGCTGCCGGATATGATGTTGCTCGATTGTCTGCAGGTAGAAAGATGGTGCTCGTAACCGGTCACAGGAGAGAGAATTTCGGGCAGGGCTTCTTGTCTATCTGCCGCGCTCTCCGAGAGCTGGCAGAGCGATACCCGAATGTGGATTTCGTGTATCCTATGCATTTGAATCCCAATGTGCGAAATCCTATTCGCGAGACATTCGGCGATGATTTGTCGAGAGGAAAAAATATGTTTTTTATCGACCCTCTCGAGTATTTGCCGTTTGTTTTCCTTATGGAGAAATCCACCATAGTGCTCACGGATAGCGGTGGCATACAGGAGGAGGCTCCCGGGTTGGGGAAGCCGGTGTTGGTCATGCGAAGTACTACCGAGCGCCCGGAGGCTGTGCAGGCCGGTACTGTGCGTCTAGTGGGAACCGATTTTTCGCGGATCGTAGAAGAGGTCGCTCGTCTGCTGGACGACGCTGCGTACTATGCTTCAATGAGTCGAGCAGTCAATCCCTATGGCGATGGTTATGCCTGCGCTCGCATTTGTGAGCATGTGGCCACTGTGCTTGGCGCAAGAGGTTAGAGAGATTTTGAGAAAGGTGAGAGTTTTTGAAACAAGGCAACAATTTTTCTCGGTATTTTGGTGAGCTTTGCAAATATGCTATTTCGGTGTACACGTAGGCCGCATAGACGGAGGTAGTTGTAGTAGTCATTGTGAACTATTTCGATAGCCCTCGAACGGAGGGCAGAGAGAACTGCGGCGCGATCCGGCGGTAACTTCATGCGTTTGCGTATATCGAAATTGTGAGGCTGTCCATTGTATAAAATTCTGAAGGGCCGGGTATGCAACTCGATAGTACCATTGTTGGCCAGTTCTTTAAGGACGTTTTGCCCTTTATTTGTACCCGCGATAATGCCGGTTATTCCATCTTCTATTGGCCAATTTGTATTCTGATTTTGTATGCCCCAGAAGTCTCCAAGAGTTATGTCACCACGCCGCATACCAACGTGTTTGCATGTATAGCAGCACTTGTTGAGAACTTTCCCGCCTATAAACAAGTTCATGAAAAGATTATGAGAGGAGTATTCGGCTTCCGTTTCATTGTTTTTGAAAATGTATTGAACTTTGTATTTGAGCCAGGTATCGTCTTTGCATCGAAAGTTGAGATGACTAAGTTCTTTTTTATGAGTTTTTTCCAGATAACCCGTGTAGGAGGAGATTAAATGGTGGCTGGGAACTCCGTGACAGATGATGTCGACTGTAAGCAGCCTTTCATATGATTTATGCAGGTATTTCTGCAATGCATAGACCTGACACGAGGTTCCGACAAATAAGACGTGCCTTCCTTTTTCTAATTCGGACTTGACTTCTCTGTAGACATAATTTGGGATTGCTTGTACGTACTTGCTGCCTCTCATTGGGGCTAGTTCTTGCATGTTTTCAGCTTTAGAAAATACTGCAGTATTTTTATCTTGCCAGATTACGCCAAATATACACCCACCATCAGAAAATATATGAGCAGCAAGGGCACTGAATATGCCTCCACTACTGCTTGTTTTGTGAATACGTTTGTCAGAGATCCATCCGCCAAAGGCCGTAATGGAATCAAAAGAATCAGAGCTGCCCTTTTGGTTCAATGCATTCGGTTGTGCCGGACAGGATTTTACACATAAGCCGCAGTTAATACAGGCTGTCGTATCTACCAGAGGCGCTAGAAATCCCTCATTGTTCAAAACCATCTGTATGGTGTCTTTGGGGCAGACATTTGCACATAAGGCGCACCCAGTGCAGAGTTCCGGTGCAATTATAAAGCGGGAAGATTGTCTCATAAAATAAAACTACATATCCAGAAGGTACCCTTCTCCTATTTTTTTAAAATTTTGAAGTTGTGCGTCAATTTCTTCCCAAGATATATTATAGTTCTCCACTAGCGTTTGTATCTGGTGTATATTTTCGGTGAAAATGATACGTTCATCCAGTTTCAGCGGTTCAAGAACGGTGTAGAACCTATCGTTCATACCGACTTTGCCCGGTCGCTTAGTTATGACTGCAAAGGGAGTGTGCAACATAAGGCACATAACCATGCAGTGGAAAGAATCAGTTATAACAAACTCAGCATGTCGGATTTTATTGAGCCATCCTTCAAGTGAATATTCTCCATCGTCATTATTCCAAAGTTGGGAAGTTTCTGTAGAAGTTTTTGATAGTTTTTGTTGATAAAATCTTATATCGCGCAGGAAAAAACAGAAAATGTATGGTTTTTTGTGAGGTTTGTAATTATAGTCTGCCAATACTTGGTAAAATGATGGATCATGCAAAAAGGTTGGATCAGGAACTACGATAGCATCGTTTCTTCCCATTGTTTCCACAATGTGCACTCCTGTTTTTTCGCGTACACTGAGCTTGTCAAAGTAGTGAATGTATTTTTTTGCAATACTGAGCTGAGGTTCCGGGTATTGAGTGACACCAAAACTCAATGCATACCCTATTTTTTTTCCAGAAAATGGGAATCCCAGAAAGTACGTGGGGCAGGTAGCTCCCTTGCCGCCGTATGCCTCCCCGTATAAGAGCGTTGAGGGGTTCAGAACTTGGTCGCTGCCCGATATTAGAATATCAAAATCTTTGACATGTTGTTGAACCTCTGCTAGGGTTCGAAGTTTTTTGTGAGACAAAGCTAGATTTTTCTCTCTAAATTCGCAGAGAGACTTCTCTCGTCTTCGCATCAACTTGTATTCGGATAGATTTTTGAACTTGCGGAAGCGAAAAAAGTTATATAAAGAATCTTCTTGTTTCAACGGTTTATAGTTTACCACTTCTGTTTCAAAGCCATGCGATTGTAGATTCCTTTGTAACGCGTAACATTGTAAAACTGCTCCGTAATTTGTAACCGAATGAAATGTAAGAATCCCTATTTTCTTGTTCATGTCTTTTCTATTTCTTTCCACGCGCATATTCTCTATATGATATTTTGAAGAGGCGTAGTCTATATTATTCTAAGGAAGATTGCAAGCAAATAATTCGGGTTTTGTAAACATCCCCCAAGCCGCGGGGTGTTGCGGCTTGGGGGGGGATGAGGAGAGGAGGGGGTTAGGGGTCGTCGCCGAAGGAGATGCCGATTTCCTTTGCAGCTTCGACGAGCTGGCTCTTGCTGTCCACGAGGTGGAGGGTGCGAACAGCCTCCTCGATGGGCATGGATACCATATCGACACCGTGTAGAGCGACGGTTTCGCCGAATTTGCCTTCTTCGATGAGGTCGATGGCTTTGGCGCCACAGCGTACGCCAAGAACGCGGTCGTATGGGATGGGGCTACCGCCGCGCTGGATGTGGCCGAGCACGCAGTAGCGGGTCTCGATACCGGTGATGGTCTCCAGCTTGGTGGAGAGGAAAGAGGCGATGCCACCGAGGCGAACCTCGCCCTTGGTCTCTTCGTCCAGCGTGAGCAGCTTGCCGCCAATCTTGGCGCCCTCGCTTACTACGATGATGATTTCGCGCTGCCCGAGAGCCTTGAGAAGCTCTACTTTACGCACGATTTCCTCCAGCTTGAACTCGATTTCGGGCATGAGGATGACGTCCGCACCGCCGGCAATGCCGCCGTACAGAGCAATCCAGCCGGCGTGGCGGCCCATGACCTCCACTACCATCATGCGTTTGTGGGAGTCTGCCGTGGTGCGCAGGCGATCCAGGTTCTCGCTTACCACGGAAACTGCTGTCCAGAAGCCGAAAGTGTAGTCCGTGGCGCCGAGGTCGTTGTCGATGGTCTTTGGCACGCCTACGATGGGCAGGCCAATGGCGCGCAGCTCGTTGCCGATGGTCTGCGAGCCGTCGCCACCCACGACGATGAGGGCTTTGAGCCCCAAGCGATCCACAGTGGCCTTGCTGCGAGCGAGCACGTCCTCTGCAATTTGCATGCGGCCGCCTACACCGCTCTTCACGGTGAAGTTGCCCTTGTTGACGGTGCCCAGGATGGTGCCGCCGCAGGAGCGCACGTTGTGGCAGTTCTCGGGTGTGAGAATTTTCCAGCGCTCGTTTTCCGGCGTGGAGAGCAGCCCCTCAAAGCCGTCGTAAAAGCCGTAGACTTTCCAGCCGCGGGCGGTTGCAGCACCCACTGCGCCTTCTATCACGGCGTTGAGTCCGGGGCAGTCGCCGCCGGCGTTAAGAATACCTATATTCATGACGTTAAATGTTTAGTGTGGCAGAATAATGAATTGGGAATGATTGGAAAAGTCGTTTGAGCGCTGCCAGTCCTCCCAGGCGCTCCAGCTGTCGCGCAGCAGGTTGGTGGCAGTTTTGTAGCGTTGCTCAGACGTGTGGGCACCTGCTACCACTACCAGTAGACGCTGGCCGTAGGTTGCAGGTTTGCCTGTGCGCGGGTCGGTCATCTTGACCGAGGTACGTGTGCTGGTGGCGATGATGCAGCAACCCGCACTCCGAGAGCGCGCTGCACGCACGCCGTCCACATTGTCATAGGCAAGCAGGCGGTTGGAGTTTGTTATGACTGCCTGCCGAACCTGCCCGTAGGCATTGGTGATGGTGGCGGTATGACTTTTCTTGGAGCTGATACCCTTGAATTGCGGTTTTTCGATGGCGTACATGCCCAGCAGGGCGAGGTCTCGCGTGGAGGCCAAGGAGACAATGGCGCCGTTGCTACCCTTGAAACGCGTGGCATTCATGCCGATGGCAGCGGCCATGCGGTTCATTTGTGCTACAAAAGCGCCGTCCGGGTCTATCATGCTGAGGGTGGAGCCGCAAGCGTATGCCAGAGTGGCAGCGCAGGCGCTATCGTCCCACATGATGGCGGAGTGCAGGGCATCCCGCAGGGAGATGCGGTCTCCCGGGCGCAGGTGGAGCAGGTTGGTGGTGGGCCATTGGCAGGCAGACTGTGGCACAGTGAGCAGGGTTTCCATGCTCACGTTGCCGGTGTTCACCCAGTCGAGCACCACGACAGCTGTGGCAATGTTTGCCAACATGCCGATGGGGCGGCGCTCGTTCGGATTGGCCGCGTAGAGGATACGCCCGGAGTTTGTCTCCATGGCCAAGTAGCTGGGGCGCATATCAGCAGCGGTGGGGCCGCTGAACATTTGCGTGCATGAGTTGAGCAGGGCAAGCCCCGCACATACGGAAAGCGCAATTCTGGAGGTCAGTTTTTTCATTCCTTTGATTTCGAGTTCTTTCGGGGCTTCTCAGCGGGGGCCGGTTCCGCTGCCGTATCTGCAGGCTTACTGCCGAAAATTTCCTCCGGACGACGGTCGCCGAAGATGATACCCAAGTCGCGCGCGGTGCGCACAATCTGGCTGTCGGCCGTCACCATACGGGGCTTGGCAATGGCTTGCGAGATGGGTACGCTGTCTACATTCAACCCGTTGAGCACGACGGTGCGGCCAAAGTTGCTCTGCTCAATGAGCTTCACAGCTTCTACGCCGAAGCGAATGCCCAGAATGCGGTCGAACGGGCAGGGGCTACCGCCGCGCTGGGTGTGGCCGAGCACGCAGTAGCGGGTCTCGATGCCGGTCATCTCCTCGAGCATCTTGGAGAGTCGATTGCCGATGCCGCCGAGGCGCTCGTCGCCGTTGTCCTTGTTGCGTACAGTCACCAGCTTGCCGTTGAGCTTGGCGCCTTCTGCCACTACGACGATGATTTCGCGCTGCCCCTTTGCCTTGCGCGCCTTCACGCAGTCCACAACATTCTGCATGTCGAAAGGAATTTCGGGGATGAGCACCACATCCGCCGCAGAGGAGATGGCGGAGTGCAGGGCAATCCAGCCGGATTGGTCGCCCATGACTTCCACCACCATCATACGCTGGTGGGCGTTTGCTGTGGTGCGGATGCGGTCTATAGACTCGCTCACCACGGACACAGCACTCTGGAAGCCGAAGGTATAGTCCGAGTCCGGGCAGAGGTCGTTGTTGATGGTCTTGGGGATGGAAATAACAGGCAGACCTTCCTCGGAAAGAAGGTTGGCTGTACGTGCAGAGCCGTTGCCACCGATAACCGCCAGAGCCTGAAGCCCGAGAGCGGAAATTGTCTTGGTGGCCTTGGCCATGATTTCCGGTTCCACGCGGGGGATTCCCAGCTTGTTGATGACGACCTGGAAGTTACCCGTGTTGGTGGTACCCAGAATGGTGCCGCCGTGGGAGCGGATTTTGTGCGTCTTCATGGGGGTTAGCATCTCGTAGCGTCTGCCGCCTTCCACGGGGAGCAGGCCTTCAAAGCCATCGTGGAAGCCGATTACACGCCAGCCGCGGCTGTAAGCCGCAGAGACGTAACCCTCAATAACTGCGTTGATGCCGGGGCAATCACCGCCTGAATTGAGTATGCCGATAATCATAAATAGTTCGCTGTTTTCTTTACTCTTTTATTTGAGAGGTTTTGCGTTGGGGATGGCGCCGAAGTAGTGCGCGCAACACCACAGGGCACGCGGGTGGTGGAAGAAGCTCTTCCACATGGAGCCTTTGAGTCCGTTGGTGGTGGTACCGTCCTGATTGCAGTATCCGTACCATTCGCCGTGCACTTTGTCCTGCAAGTGCTCGAACGCCCAGTCGTGAATCTTTTGGTGCCAGTCGGCGTATTTTTCGTCGCCGGTCATTTTGTAGGCCAGTGCCGTGCCGATAAGCGCCTCATCGTGCGGCCACCAGAACTTCATATTGTGCCAGTATTCCTGCACGGGCTTGTTGTACACATCTGTGTAGTACAGCAGGCCGCCGTATTTCTTGTCCCAGCCGCGAGCCAGAGCCCAGTCTATCATTTTGCAACCGATTTCGATGAGCTTCTTGTCACCGCCGCGGTAGCGGGCTTCTTCCAGCACAAACCAGCCGCCCTCAATGTCGTGGCCGGGGTTAAGGATGCGCTCGTCGAAGTGGTCGATGACGGAGCCGTCCGGCGCTACGTTTTCCAGCACGGCCTGAATATCCTCGTGCAGGAAGAGTCGCTGCAGGTCATCGATACAGCGATCTATCCAAGCGGTGTAGAAGCCGTCTGTATCTCCCAGATAGCGGCGCAGCTCCTGAGCTGTGACAATCATAATCATGCGGCAACCCAAGTTTTCGCCGGGGCGGTTGCCGGTGCTCTTGGGCAGCATTTTGCCCGGTGTGAAGAAGATATCTGCGTAGATGTCGAACCAGTGGCGCGCGCGCTCCGCGCTCTTTGCCTCGCCGGTAGCGCCGTAGTGGGCGGCCCAAGCGATGGCTGCAAAGCACTCGCTGTAGGCGTAGCGGCGTTTGCGGATGGGGGTTCCGTCCGCCGTCATGTGGAAGTACATGCGGCCGTCGGTGGGGTCTACACACTTATCTTCCAGGAACTTGAGGGCGCTCTCTGCGTACTCTTTCCACTCCGGGCGTTGCTCAATGCTGTTGTAGCAGGTGAGGAGCATCCAGGCCATGCGGCCTTGTGCCCACACGTTCTTGTCCGTGTCCACCAGCGTGCCGTCCTCGGCGCAGCAGTGGTAGAGCCCCCCGTTCACTGTGTCCAGTGAGCGGGGGAACCAGAACGGTACTACCTCATTGAGCAGCTTGTCTTTGTAAAATTCGCCAAGTGCTTTCGTGTCCATGATGAGGCAGGGGGATGCGGTTTACTTGTAAATAGCCCAGTCGTAGAACCCGATAGCCTTCAGCTCGCTCTTGAGGGCGTCCAGCGTAGCCTTGTCCTGCTTGCCCATGGGGAGACGCGCCGGACCGAAATCCACGCCGGTCCACTCGCTCATGAGGTATTTGCAGCAGCCCATGTAGC
The DNA here is from genome assembly GCA_045591805.1 of Akkermansia sp. Classification (GTDB taxonomy): domain Bacteria; phylum Verrucomicrobiota; class Verrucomicrobiia; order Verrucomicrobiales; family Akkermansiaceae; genus Akkermansia. The sequence continues at coordinate 20,723 of JAZNTO010000038.1, forward strand.
CCTTGCCGGCGATGAGGTTTATCATGCTGACGGAGAGCTTCTGCAGGCGGCGAGCCTCGGCCATATCGCCTGCGTCCACAGCCTTCATGATGTCATCGTAGAGCTTGGGTGCATAGTTGAACGAGGAGCCCACTCCACCCTTGGCACCGGTGGCGTATGCGCCCAGGAACCACTCGTCCACGCCCCACGGAATATCGTACTTGCCGCCATCGTAGGTGAGGGCGTCCATGTAGAGAGCCAGGTCGGGGTTGGTGAACTTCACGCCTACGAAGTTGGGGATATTGGCAGCGCAGGACTCAATCATCTTGCAGGGGTTGAAGCCCACGTGGGTAAGGGCGGGAATGTCGTAGAAGTAGAAAGGCAGCTCCGGTGCCCCGGATGCTGCTACTGCCAAGCTTTGGGTGAGTAGCTCCACACTGCCCGGCTTGAAGTAGCAGGGCGCGTTGCAGGCTGTGGCTGTGGCGCCGCACTCTACCGCATAGGCTGCCAGCTCACGACCATCGTACACGCAGTTACCACCGGTGTGGACGATGACGGCGATGCCGTACTTCTTGCCGGCCTCACCCCAAGCAGCCATGTTCTCCTTGCGCTCAGTGAGCTGCATGTGAGCGGACTCGCCGGTGGAGCCGGTGATGAAAACGGACTTGATGCCTTGCGATGCCAAGAATTTAGCCTGGGCGTCCACTGCGTTGGGGTTGCAGGAGCCATCTGCGTTCATGGGGGTGTGCGTAGCAGCACAGAGCCCGTGGATTTTGAATGTCGTGTTCATAATGTGAGATGATGGGGGTGTAAGATTCCTATCCCTGTCATTGTTTTACCTTTTTTGCGCGCTCTTTTCAAGTTAAAACTGATTTTTAGAGCACATTTTAGTAGTTGGTCTCTGTTTTTTGGTGATTTCTGAGCTTTTTTGTTGCAGGCGCATCGGGTATCTGCTAGAATGGGGTGCGGTAAAACGTTTTTCTCCCCTCTTACAGCCATGACAACAGATCACACGATTCGCGGTAAAAAGGTATTTGAAGACGAGATAGCAGCCCTGCAGGCCATTTGTGCCCGCTTGGATGACTCGTTTGTGCAGGCGGTCAATGCTATGCGCAAGGCTATTGAAACCGGCCACAAGATTATAGTGGTAGGTGTGGGCAAGAGTGGCCTTATCGGCAATAAGATAGCAGCCACCCTTACTTCCACCGGTGCTCCCTCTGTGGTGCTGGATTCCATGAACGCCATGCACGGCGATTTGGGTATCGTGCAGGACGGCGATGCCTGTATCGCTATGTCTTTCTCCGGCGAGACCTCGGAGCTGCTTACGCTCATGCCTTTCCTGAAGCGCTTTGATATGACCATCATCAGCATGACCGGCAAATGCACCTCTACGCTTGCCGAGCTATCTGATGTGGTGCTGGATACAGCAGTGGAGCGCGAGGCCGACCCGCTGAATTTGGCACCCACATCTTCCTCCACTGCTATGTTGGTTATGGGCGATGCCTTGGCCATGGCTTTGCTGGAAGCGCGCAACTTCACCAAGGAGGATTTCGCCCGCAGTCATCCCGGCGGCTCGCTGGGGCGCGCACTTCTCATGCGCATAGCCGACATCATGCGCAAAGAGTTTGCCACCCAACCGGAGAGCGCTAGCGTGATGGACTGCATCATCGCTATGACTGCCGCCCGCGCCGGCGCCTGCGTGCTTACACACGCGGATGGTACCTTGGCCGGCGTGTTCACGCATGGCGATTTTGCTCGTGCATACCAGGCAGATCCGGCCTGTGGTTCGCAGCCTGTGGCTGCCCTCATGACGAAGAATCCGGTATTTGTGGAGGCAGATAAGCTGGCCATCACCGCGGTGAAGACTCTGCGCGACCGCCGAATCGATGACCTTGTGGTGCTGGATGCCGAGCACAAGCCTGTGGGGCTCATCGATACCCAGGATTTGGTGCGTCTTAAGCTCATTTAAGCGGTCAAAAGCAAAAAAAAACGTGTAAAACGCATTTTAGGCTTGCTTTTTGTTCCGAAAAGGTGCATTCTTTGCCGACGCTTTTTGCGAAAGCAAGACATCTTACTAAAATACAAGTTATGAGAAAGTACGACGCACTGATCGTTTTTAACATGAAGGGTTCCGCCACCCTCGATGAGCTGACCGCAGACATCAAGG
>JAZNTO010000039.1:0-2836 GCA_045591805.1 Akkermansia sp.
AGTCAATTATCCGCTAGAATTTCGGTGACCGCAATTTTGAGGCAGCCACTTTTCGGTGACTGTTTTTTTTGAGGCAATACGGCAGTGCGGGCGAAAACCTCTTTGCGCTGATGTCGAAATTATGGCTCTTTCGCTTGTGTACATTCGGTGTGCGCAATTTTGTGGCTGTTCTCATATCAGTAAGTGCCCGCGTTATGGCATGGGGAGTTCTTTTTTCGCCCGGCGCTCTTTCAGAATACTATCTGTCAAGCTGATAGCAGCGGAGCAAAAGTGCCGTTTACTCCACACATCTTGGCACAGGGCGCGTACCTCCTCATTGTTCTGCACGTTGAGAGCTCGTTGGCGCATGCTCTCGAGGTAGGCCGCCTTCGATTCTTCCAGGCGGCGAGCGCCTTCTTCCTCCTCCATAAGACGGCGGCGCCGGTCGAAGCGCTCGCGCTTCGTCATGGGGCGACTGTATTTGAGCTTCTTTTGTTTCATCTTGGTGGTTTTTAATCAACCGGGTATTCTTCAACAGGCATATCGAGAGGGGCTGTCAGCATCTGACGGGCAAAATGGGGTGTGTGGTAGAGGTCAATTTCCTTACCGTCCATCGGGATAGGCAACGTCAGCGGGAGCGGGTGATGGCGGCTTATGCGGATGGGTGGCATGGCAACATCTTCTCCATTGGTCTTGTGCTCCACCAGGTACACTGCCGGGGCTATGGTCTCCGCCTGCATGCGGGAGATAAAGCCGGTAAACGGGGCGGAGTGGAGAAAATCCTCCATCTTCGACTGGAGCTGAGCACTCAGTCGGTAGGCCCCGTGCGACATGGAGCGAGGGGCCTCCTGCGGCTCGATTCGGTAGTAAGCGTTGCCGTTCCCTCGGTGTAGCCCGTACCTCAGCCAGCGCAGCAGGTAGTAGAGCTTTTTGTTGCGCTGCTGTTTTTCCCGCGTGTCGGGGTTATTGAGCGGCACAATGATGCTGATGGTACGATACGGGCGTTTTTGAGTATTGGACATAGGGGTAGATATTTGCCGGTGTTAAAGATTAGCGTCTTGCGCGGCTTCTGTGGTTGGGCGCACTTGCCCTCTCATTCTGAAGCGGAGGTACTTGCCTTGGTAACCGGCCTGTATACTGATGGAGCAGGGGCGCTCCAGCACCAATTCGTATATTACAGGGAACCAGTCGAAATGTAAACTGCCGTCCGGTTGGCGCACATGGCCGCCGTAGCCGTGCTCGCGCTCCATGGTCACAAACTTGCCGTTGTGAGGCAGGCTGCGTGGGTATTCCAGTGCATCGGCCCGCACCCATTGCTGCTGCTCCGGCAGCCACAGCTCCGTGCTGCCACCTACAAAGTCATTCCAGTATGCGCCGGAGTACCACGGAAAATCCTCACTCACGCCCGGGCTTGCGGATATCCTGCGGCGGTAGTCCTCCAGCTCCTCCTCTGTGGCGGCGGAGGTATCATGCTCATACAGGGTAGGGATGTATGCCGGTTTCTGCTCGCCGATGCTACGTATAGAGACAATGCGTACGGGCTCGCCACCCTCGGCATCTTCTACCGCCAACTGTAATCCTTCGCGTCTATGGTGGCGAAGGAGGTTCTGCAAGTGCTCCACACTCCGCACTACGGGAGATTCGGGCGGAATAGGGATGCGCTCGCTGCGGCAGCCCCCCTTGGGGGCGTTCACCAGTACCGTACGGTATGTGGGGCGCGGTACATCGCGGTCACGTATAGGTTCGTTCGATTCGCTCTTGAACCACTGTTGTTTTTCATCGTGCCACACTTGGAAGGGTATGCCGATTTCACTGCCCAAGGCAATGACCATTTGTTCTTGTTTTGCGTTTTGTTTCATCTTGTAAAATGAGGGGGATTGTTGTGATAATAATATGAAGATAGCGGAGCTTATGCCACCGAGTGACCGGTGGCGCTATCGAGCGCTCTCTTCATCTTGCTCATGCTGATTCGGGGTGCTGGTGCTTGCCGGTGTGACCGCACTTTCCGTCCACTGTCATGCCTATGCGTAGGCACAGCTTACGCAGGGGATGAACGGTCTTAACCGGCTCATGCTCAGCTTATCACACGGCGCTCCGCAGGCACGGTACAACAATGCTCAGGTAGTATTGGCAGCAACGCGACCGCAGTCGCAATGGTAGTAGTATTCATAACGATGATAAACAGTTTTTGGTTTTGTTAGACAGGCGTTCAGGGCTCATGCCCTGTTCGCTTCTGCTTCTACCATAATTTTATATTTCTGTCAAGCAAATTTCGAAAAAAGAGGAATAAAATCAGGAGAAAAAGAAAACAGGGAAAGTCATCCGCATGGCTAACTCCCTGATGCTTGAGCTTCTGTTCGGCACTGGGCCGTTTGCTACGGCCGTAGAGCCGGTTCGCAGCATCGGGGGGGGGCCGGAGGGTTGTCTTAAAATTAGGCGCCATTATACTTTGAGAAGGGGACGTCTCCGAGGACACAGATAAAAATAAGAAAAGCTTAAAACCTTATCTATAAGCATTTTATAAAATAGCTCAGAGGGTTTAAGATGGGTCTTTTGGGCTTTTTTCATTTTTTCGCCATCCACCCCTTGACAAATTCTGTACTACATGTATAATGACCTCAGATAACCTCCCCCGCTTAGGGTTGGAATCCGTTGATTCCTTCAACTGCGAACATGGGGAGGGTTTTTATTTTGCATGGAATACCTCAAGCCGCATCTCTCCCTTTCCCAACAAGTCGCTCTGCTTCAGAAGCGTGGGCTTGTGGCGGATGCGTCGCTTTTGACCTCGCGTCTGAGGAATGTGGGATATTACCGCTTCAGCGCCTATCTACACCCTTTCCGTGTCCGAAACTCAAAC
>JAZNTO010000040.1:0-5894 GCA_045591805.1 Akkermansia sp.
GCGCGGTAGAGGGTTTCTCCGAGGTGTTGCCGGCGGGCTGCAGCGAGGTGCTGCAGCTGCTCAGAGGCAAAGTGAGCGGCGAGTGGCACCTCCACGCCTTGGCACAGGGTGGGGTGCGCCTGCAGCAGATGCGCACGCAGGGCGGGGGATATGGGGGTGCCGGGCCGCCACTCCCGCAGAGCCGGGGCGAGCTGCTGCTGCAAGCTGCCCCCGTGGCACAGGTAGCAGCCTCGGGCGCGTGCGGTGCGCTCGCCCGGGGTGTCTGCGCTCTCTACCCACACCCACAGACTGAGTCCGACTGTGAGCAGTAGGTAGAGCAGCAGGCAGGCAAGGCGTTTCATGTTCCCTATGTATGAGAAGGACGAGTTGACATGGCGCCAATTCGTCCTCCGCAATATGGTTCTGTGTGGGGTGGCGGAGGATTAGTCCTCCGCCATGCCGCCTTCTTGGTCTACTACGCGTTTTACCTTGGCGCCGAGCAGCTCCAGCTTGTCGTCCAGCATCTCGTAGCCGCGGTCTATGTGGTAGAGACGGTGGATTTCTGTGGTATCCTCTGCTGCCAGAGCGGCCAGCACCAGAGCAGCGCTGGCGCGCAGGTCGCTGGCCATGACAGGGGCACCGGAGAGGCCTTCCACACCGGTGATGATGGCGGTGCCGGCATCCACCTTGATGTTGGCGCCCATGCGCTTAAGCTCGGAGCAGTGCATGAAGCGCTGCGGGAAGATGGTGTCCTTCACCACACTTATGCCCGGTGTGAGGGCGAAGAGCGCCGTCATTTGCGCCTGCATATCCGTGGGGTATCCGGGGTAGGGGTTGGTGAGAATCTTGCCGCTGCGCGGGCGCTCACCGGGTTTCACGAATACGGAGGTGCCGTCCTCGTTGTACTCTACCACATGTCCGCATTCGATGAGCAGGTCGGATATGGATTTCATGTGCTCGCGGCAGACGCGGTTCAGGGTGATGCCGTCGCTCACCCCCATGCAGCCTGCCACCATGAAGGTGCCGGCCTCGATTCGATCCGGTATCACAGTGTGCTCGCAGCCGTGCAGTTTCTCCACACCATGAATGGTGATGGTGCGGGAGCCTGCCCCCTCGATGCGGGCACCCATTTTGTTGAGGAAGTTTGCCAGGTCCACGACTTCCGGCTCGCGGGCAGCGGATTCGATAATGGTGGTACCCTTTGCCAGCACGGCCGCCATCATGAGGTTGTCTGTGCCCAGCACGGTGGGGCCGCTATCGCCACGCATGTCCACCGTGGTGCCCACCAAGCCGTTCGGGGCATCGATGACCATGTTGCCGCCTTTCACCCGTACGCGGGCACCCAGTGCCTGAATAGCTCGCAGGTGCAAATCCACGGGGCGGTCGCCTATCACGCAGCCGCCGGGTAGAGGCAGGGTACAGCGCTCCATGCGAGCCATGATGGGCCCCAGCAGGCAGATGGAGGCTCGCATCTTGCGCACTTGCTCATAGGAAGCACTGGAGCTTATACCCTCCGGGGATTCGATACGCACGGTGCCGCTGGAACGCTCCACGGAGGCGCCCAGTTGGCTTAGTATCTGAATCATGTAGTTGGTGTCGGAGACATCCGGCACTCGAGAAATACGCACCGGTTCGTCTGTGAGCAGAGCCGCTGCCAGTATGGGCAGGGAGGCATTTTTGGAACCGCTTATGTTGACTGTGCCGCTGAGGCGGTGGCCACCTTCGACGATGAGTTTGTCCATGGCTGTATGTGTGAGAGATGTTTTAGCGTTGCGTACATTCTACCACATTGCGCCTATTTTGCAAGTATTATGTGCCGGATATCGGAGCAGGGCTGTTTTTTTGTACAAAAAATCCCCGAGGGAGAAGCCTCGAGGATTCTTAATAGGGCTACAGGGACTCGAACCCCGAATAGCGGTGCCAGAAACCGATGTGTTGCCAATTACACCATAGCCCTATGGTTGCTTGGGACGCACGGAGTATACGCTTCTTTGTGCGCTCTGTCAAGCTTAATCCGAGATTTTTTTATTTTTTTGCGAAAAAAAAGCCGGTTGCGCATAGGCAACCGGCTTTCGAAATAAAGGAAGATAACCGAATCAGGCCTGCTGACCCTCTACCTTGACCAGACGCACGGGGGTGCGGGAAACAAGCTCGCCGTCCAGAGTCACGTCTACGGAGTATACGCCGTCTTTCTCGAACTTAAGCCCCTGGAAGTTCATGATAAGGTTGCGGGTGAAGAAGGAAACGCCCTCGGGCAGAGCCACCTTCAGCTCGCCGACTATGGGCATGCGCTCTTTGTCCAGAGCTACGCCATCCTCATCGGTTATAGAGATGCCCAGTTTGTGGTCGCCGGAATCCTCCATCTCGAAGCAGAGGCGCAGCGCCAAGGCGCATGCGGGGTGGAGGACGGGGAACTGACGAGCGTAAAGCGTATCGAAGGCGCCCTGTACGCAGAGCTTGCCCTGATAGTCGGCGGCGTAGTCGCAAAGAAGCGCGGCTTGAATATCCATGGTATGTGTAATTTGTTTATGTTGAGAAATTAAGGAGTCAGTGCGCGAGCGTGCGCATTGCTGAGACTTTTTGAGTTATAGCAGAAACGTGCGTGAATGCAAGCAGAAAGTGTGCTAGTTCTGACATGCTGCCGTAAATTATTTGAGCACGCGGCCGATATCTCGCCCTGCTGCAGCCATGATGGGGATGGAAGAGACGAGGATGCAGGCCATGAGCGTGTAGCAGATGAGCTGGATCTCCGGCATGATTTCCTGGAGGGTAAGCGTATGGTCCCCGAGTTTGAGCAGCTCCATGACGATGATGCGCTGGAAATACATGAAGAGAGCCAGAGCAGCCGCGAAAGAGGCTCCTACGATGATGATATTCTCCATGATAAAGGCTCCCACCAGCAGCATGGGGCGTATGCCAAAACTTTTCATGAGGGTGTAGATGTATTCGTTCTGCCGGTATTCCATGCCGGCAAGTGCAGTGAGCAAAATGCCCACTATGGCGCTGATGCCTACGCAGAAAGCCACGCGGAACTGAGTTTGCTTGCTGAGCACGGTGTCCATCTCGCTCAGGAGGCGGGAAACGGAGATGATGCCGCCCCGGCGCCCCTCCAGCTGCATGAAGACGCGCAGGAAATGCTCGACTTTTCGGATGTCGGCCGAGCTGTTGAGCTCGCGCACGCGGATGATGGCTTGCTCGCTGCTACGGAGTTGTGGGGTTGAGTCCGGCAGCATATCGGGTTGGATGATGACGGCGGCGTTCCCAAGGATGCGCATGAGGGGGTGCTCCTCCGGCATGCGGCGGACAAAGGCGTCTGTGTGAATGCCTTGTATGTTGAGGCTGTTTGGGCCGGGCGCGAGCTTGCTCTCCTCCGTAGCCAGGATGGTGGGGTTGCCATTGGCAGACATGAGGGGGAGGAACTGGTTGCTGCGGTTGAAGTCGTAGGTGTAGACCGGGATGCTTTTGTTGCCGTCTGCCCGGGCGGAGGTGACGTAGGAGACTGCGTAGGAATCCGCATTGAGCAGGTCGGCGATTTTGCGTTGGGTGGGGAAGGCGGAGGGAATATCCGGGTTTGTGCTCATGGAGGCGAATACGAGGTCGCCTCCTTGCCGCAGGATACGATCCTTCACCAGCTTGGTGGAGATAGCAGCCCCTCCCAGAGCACTGAGGGCGCTCAGGCTCAGAAAGAATACCACCAGCACGCGTGCCAGCGGGCTGGAGATGCGGGTGAACCAGCGGTTTATGGTATCTTTAGCAAGATACAGGAGTGTCAAAATCAATGATTCCATCTGCCAGTTCGAGCAGGCGGCTGTCGTGCGTGCTGATGATGCAGATGCGCTGCGAAGCATCCTTGAGCACGAGTTGTTTTATGATATTGGTGTTGGGGTCGTCCAGCCCGGAGGTGGGTTCATCGGGCACGACGGTGGGGGGATCCTTCATGAGGGTGCGAGCCAGTGCTGCACGTTGAGCTTGGCCGCCGGAGAGCTTGTCTGCCCTGCGGTGGCGCAGCTCCTGCAAGCCCAAATCCGTGAGAAGAGCCTCGGCACGCGGTTTCCACTGTTTGCCGGGCAGCACGGCCATTTCTGCGGCCAAGCGCAGGTTGCGCTCCACGCTCATGAGGGGTAGCAGGTTAATGCCTTGGAACATGTAGGCGACATCCTGCCGGTGGTAGCGGCGGCTGGTGACCTTGTGCCCGGTGGGGGTGATGATGCGGCCGGAACTCACCTTCAGGTAGCCGGCCAGCAGCTTCAGCAGGGTTGTTTTGCCGGAGCCGGAGTAGCCTTTTAATACCGTGACACCGGTGCGGAAAGTGTGGGAGAACTCCCGGATGACGGGTGCTTTGCGTGTGTAGCCGAAGCTGATGTTGTCGCACACTAGTTCCATGGCGGTGAGGTGCCTATTTCCCGGCCGGTACAAGCACGAGCTCCCGGCGGCCGATGATGAGAATTTTGTAGGCGGGGTGTGTTTTGCGGATGAGCTGCTCCCAGCTCTCGCACTCCGCGGCATCGGGGTGCATTACCAAATCTGCTTTGTTGACGGTGAGCGCCTCGCTCTCTGTTTCGTAAATAAGCTCGGCGCTGGTGTTGCTGCCCAGCATGTTGTAGGCGGTTTCGTGCTCACTCTCCGGCAGGCGGAAGAAGTATACAAGCATGTCTCCCCCGTTTGGGTTGCGCTCCACCCGGCGGTGGGCGTAGGTGCCGGTGAGCAGTCTTTCCCCGGGGAGTTTTACCGAAGCGGAGAATCGCTTTTCATCCAGAAGGGAGAGGTTGCTGTCTGCTATGCTGATGGTGATGTAGAAGGCGGAGTCATCGCACACTGTGGCGAAGCTGCGCACTGTCTCAGTGTATTCAAACGGCTTTGAGATGTCCTCCGGCAGGGTGATGTTGTACTGCAATCTACCCCGGAAAGGCATGCGCAGGGTGAGCTTGTCGTGCTTGTCGCTGAACTCTTTGCGCTTGCGGCGTTCTATGGTTTTGAGCTCGCGCTCCAGCAGGGAGATGCGTTCGTCCAAGTCCTGCAAGGTTGTTTGGCCGGGCTGCTCGTCGCTCTTGAAGTCCGAGTTAAAGCGGCGCTCATCTGCCGAAAGTGAGTTGTAGAACACCACTTTGCGGCGCTGATTGCGGAGCTTTTGGATTTCATCTCGCTTGTTGATGCGCTCTCGGGCAATTTGGAGCTCCATGTCCTCGCGGGCTTCCTCCGTGCGCTCTTTGTTGAGTATGGCAATCACGGTGCCGGCCTCCAGACGCTCTTGTGCGTTTGCCAGGTCGGATAAGATGCCCATCTCCGGGATAGTGAGCACGGAGACGCGCTCGGGGACGATTTTTGCACTGTATTTGCCCACCTCTACAGGGGCTGCAGCCAGTGGCAGAGCTCCGAGTAGGGCAAATGTTGCGTTGCGGTACATGAGCCGGAGTGGTTGCTTACATGGGGAAGCCCAGGCCGCCCGTTACCTTGCGCATTTCGGCATCGGCCAGGTTCTTGGAACCGTTCAGAGCGTCCTGCACGGCTTTGAGCACCAGAGAGGAGAGAAAATCTGCGTCCTCGGGGTCCACCACAGCGGGGTCGATGCTCAAGGCTGTTACCATGCCTACGCCGTTGGCTGTTACCTTTATCTTGCCGCCCGCGGCTTCAGCGGTATAGCTTTTTTCTGCCAGACGAGCCTGTGCATTGGCCATGTTTGCTTGCATGGCCTGAGCCTGCTTCATGAGTTTCTGGATGTTCATAGTAAATGCATTTATTAGGGGGAAAATCAGGATTTGATGAGGGTGGCGTGGAATACTTCCAGAGCTTGCTCGATGAGCGGGTCGTGGTAGAATTCCTCGTCCGTGGGTTTCAGCCCGGCAGGGGCTGCAGCCGGCTCTGCTTGGGGCTTAGGAGCCGGGGCCTCAGTTTTCTGCTTGGGTTTTGGGGCGGGA
>JAZNTO010000041.1:0-19687 GCA_045591805.1 Akkermansia sp.
TGGTGAGTACATCCGCCGCAAGGAAGGCAAGAGCGTTGGCAAGTAATCATCTCAAACACTTATACCAAAGTTTACAGAAAAATGAGCACTATCAATCGCAAAGCCATCCGCGCCCGCGTTCATACGCGTATTCGCAAGAAGCTTGCCGGTACGCCTGAGCGCCCCCGTCTGGCAGTTAATTTCTCCAATCAGCACGTCTATGCACAGGTAATCGACGACACGAAGGGTGTGACCCTTTGCGCCGCCTGCACCAAGAACGTGGAGATGAAGAAGGCAAACAAGGAGTCCGCCGCCAAGGTGGGCGAGCTGATTGCCAAGAAGGCCCTGGAAGCCGGTATCACTGAGGTTGTGTTCGACCGCGGTGGTTTCCTCTACCACGGGAAGGTGAAGTCCCTGGCCGACGCCGCTCGCGAGGCCGGTCTCAAATTCTAAACAGAAAGGTTTATTACAATGACTGAAGAAACAAAGGCTCCCGCAACTGAGCAGAGCGCCGCTCCCCAGCCCCAGCGTGGCCGTGGTCCCCGCCGTGAGGGTGGCCGTGGTGCCCGTGGCCCCCGCCGTGAGGGTGGTCGCCGCAACGAGGCTCCCGCCGAGGAAGGACCGCAGCTCATGGAGAAAGTCGTGTACGTGAACCGCTGCGCCAAGGTGGTCAAGGGTGGCCGCCGCTTCTCCTTCTCCGCCCTCGTAGTGGTGGGCGACCAGAAGGGCAAGGTGGGCTACGGTTTCGGCAAGGCCAACGAGGTGTCCGACGCCATCCGCAAGGGTACCGATGCCGCCAAGCGTGCCATGAAGAACGTAGTCGTGGTGAACGAGACCATTCCGCACGAGATTTACACCGAGTTCGGTGGTGCCAAGATTGTGCTGAAGCCGGCCACTGCCGGTACGGGTCTTGTGGCCGGTGCCAAGGTACGTGCCGTACTGGAAGCCGCCGGTGTGACCAACGTCATCGCCAAGTCTCTGGGCTCCTCCAACGCTGCAAACGTGGTGAAGGCTACCATGAAGGCCATGCAGAGCATGCGCACTGCAGACCAGGTGCTTTCCGCCCGCGGCAAGAAGAAGAAGGAAGCCGCTATCTGAGTATTAACATTCAACCATTGATTTTACTATCATGTTGACACTTCAAACACTGCAGCCCAACCCCGGCGCCAAGCATCGCAAGAAGCGCCTCGGTTGCGGCGAGAGCTCCGGCCTGGGCAAGACCTGCGGCAAGGGCAACAAGGGCCAGAAGGCTCGCAGCGGCGGTTCCATCCGCCCCGGCTTCGAAGGTGGCCAGATGCCCCTTCACCGCCGTCTGCCGAAGAAGGGCTTCAACAATGCCCGCTTCCAGTCCAACATCGCCATCGTAAACCTCTGCCAGCTCGAGGCTTTCTTTGCCGCCGGTGCCGAGGTAAACGAGAACAGCCTCCGCGAGGCAGGTCTGGTGAAGGGCTGCTGCGACGCCGTGAAGCTGCTCGGCAATGGCAACCTGTCCAAGGCTCTCAACGTGACGGTGGACTTCGCCAGCGCCTCCGTGGCCGAGAAGATTACCGCCGCCGGTGGCACCCTTACGGTGCTGAGCGCTCAGTGATGATTAGCATGTGCGGTAACGCGCTAAGAATCATCAACTAAACACTACATGGAGCCGGGTGGCGCAGCGCCACCCGGCACATGTGTGGGAAAGGGAGAGACTCCGAATACCCCCCTAAGCCTACAAAACGGCCAAAGCTGCACAACCTGGTGCGCAAGAGTGCCCGCAGAAAGCACCCCGCAAGCCAAGGCCAACTCGCTGCAACAACACATTTAAACATCTTAACACAAGGAACAGGTAACATGATATCCGCATTTGCCAATACCATGAAGGTGCCGGAGCTCCGCAGCCGCATTCTCTTTACGCTGGCGATGATTGTCATCGTGCGTCTGGGAGTGCACCTGCCGCTGCCCGGCGTGGACGTGCAGGCCCTCAACGACTTTATGGCAAAGACCGCTCAGGAGGGCGATAGCCCTTGGGGAGCGCTCGGCGCCATTCTCACCATCTTTTCCGGTGGTGGTCTGCAGCAGTGCGGTATCTTTGCACTGGGTATCATGCCCTACATCTCCGCATCCATTATGACCCAGCTCATGGGCGCTGTCATACCCAGCTGGCAGAAAATGCTGCAGGAGGAAGGCGGCCGCCAGAAGATGACTAAGTACACGCGAATACTGGCCATCATCATTGCTGTTGTTCAGGGCTATCTGCTTACTACCTCGCTGCGCAACCCGGAGCGCATAGGTCTCACCGGCCTCGGGGATCTCGTCATGGATCCCGGTTTCATCTTCACTATCACAACAATCTTTATCATCGTGACCGGTACCATGTTCCTGATGTGGATTGGTGACCAGATAACAGAGCGAGGTGTGGGCAATGGCATTTCGCTCATTATCTCCGTGAACATCATTCACGCGCTGCCCGGTGCATTCTCCATTGCTTGGAAGACCTGCGTAACCGCCGGCGACGGCATGGAGATTAACCCGCTGGGCTCGCTCAAGATGGTGGCGCTCATCCTCTTCATGGTGCTTGTGGTGGCCTTGGTTGTGACTATCACTCAGGCACAGCGCCGTATCCCCGTGCAGCAGGCCAAGCGCATGATTGGTCGTGGTAAGGTGATGAACGGCGGCACACAGTACCTGCCCCTCAAGTTGAACTACTCCGGCGTGATGCCCGTTATCTTTGCGACCGCCATTCTGGCTCTGCCCACCTTGCTGGTGCAGCAGATTTTCTCGGCGGACAGCTCTGTGGTAACCGTGGTGAACGTGCTCATGTCTCCCTCCGACATCGGCTACTACATCATCTCCGCCGTCATGATTTTCTTCTTCTCTTATTTCTGGGTGGCCACCATGTTCCGCCCCCAGCAGATTGCAGAGGATATGAAGCGCAGTGGAAGCTACATACCCGGTGTGCGCCCCGGCCCCCCCACCGCTACTTTCTTGGATCAGACAATGAGCCGCCTCACCTTTGCCGGCTCCCTGTTCCTGACCCTCATCTACTTCCTGCCCAGCCTGCTCTCCGTGTGGGGTAAGCTGCCCATGCTGGTCACGCAGTTCTTTGGCGGTACCTCTCTGCTCATTCTCGTGGGTGTGCTTCTGGATATGATGCGCCAGATCGAGGCCACGCTCCTGCAGAAGAACTCGACGGCTTCATGAAGAAAGGCCGTATCCGTGGCAAGTACAGCCACCTGCAGGGCACCGGAGCCGCGGCAGAGGGCAAGGGGCTCGTCATCCTCTGGGTGGTCATTGCACTCTTCGTGCTCACCGGAGCCGTTGTCATGGCCGGTTGAGCCTCAAACATAACCTGCTTCTGAACACAAGCCCCCCCTAAACGTGTGTTTAGGGGGGGCTTGTTGAAATTTAGGCTTGGATTTTGTATTTTGGGTGTACTGCTTGGCGTCTGACCTGCACCTTGCAGTTGTGGACGATAGGATATGTTTTCGCTGCTAGTTCCCTCCTGCGGTATTTAGCACGAGCATGGCGGAGGCCCAGCGAGCGTCCTGTCGGGCAAGTTGGCGGATTACTGCTTTTTCTGTTTTCCCGGGAGAGGGGGAGGTTTGCGCCTTTTTCTGCCAGTGCGCGGCAAAATCTGTAGGCTCGGAGCAGGCGATGGCTATGATGATTTCCTGCCCGAGAGGAGGCTCGACGATGAGCTCGTATTCATTGTTGCAGGCGCGGGGAAATTGCATCTCGCAGCCGGGGAAAGCGCGGGTATCATCCCCGGCTACACCCGGCACCAGCAGGGTGGGGGTGCCTTGACAGTCGTAATGCAGGAGGTGGAGATAACATGCTTGCTCGGCGGTAACACCGAACTTGAGCGGCGTGCCCGGGGGGAGTGTAGCCGTGGTATTGAGAAGTCTCAGGCTTAGCCCGAACTCTGCGGGGAGAGAAAGAGCCTCGCCTGAGACGCCGGGAGCGTACTGCACATGCGGCTCTTGGCGGGCGGGCGGAGTGCGTAGCTGCTTTGGGGCCGTTGCGACAGGAGCCCCGCCTGTTGTACCCGCGGCAGTGCGGAAGCTGCGGCGCTTAAAGTTTGGTTTTTCGCGCTCGATTTTATGGATGCCCGGGAGTTTTCGCGGCTCTACCTTGCGGCAGCGCAGCTTGGGGGGAGACACGGTGGAACTTGTTGCTACCACAGCTGCCTGCGGCGGTGTAGGGGTATCCGCCTCTTGTGCGGCTTCGGTAAGAGTAAGGGGCGCTTCTGCCGGTGGTTCCGGAGCGGAGTCTGCTTCTGCAGCGGTATCTGCAAAAGTGGGGAGCTCTTCTTCCGCCGTTACTTCTGCCTCTTCCGGTGTCATGGGGGGCAGGGGGGCGAGCTCTTCCTCATCGTCCGCGAATGTGAACGGCTCCTCCTCCGTCAAGGTATCTGTATCCTCTGCTACTTGCGTGCGGATGAGCACAACGGTGCATTTGCCCATGGTGTACTCTCGCTCTGTAGCCATGTATTCTTCTGTAACGTTGCGAGAGCCGACAAAAATGCCGTTGCTGGAGTTGTTGTCCTGCAGGTAAAGTTGCCCGCCGTATACAGTGAAGATGCAGTGTGTGCGGGAGAGGTGCACCTCCTCCGTGAGGGGGATATCGCATTCCGGGTCTCGCCCCAGCGTGTAGCGGCGGCCTTCTTCGGCCGAGATAGGGTGTATGTGGGTTTCGCCTGTGCTGTCTGTAATGATGAGAGCTAACATGAGCGCGGAGGATGAGAGGGAAAATCAGAGTTCGATGTTAATACCTTTTGTAAGCGCTTGTTCACGGAGCGTTTCGAGAAGCTGCATGGCGAAGTCGTTGCCGCCGGCTGCGTCTTTGTAAGCCTGTAGGCACTGCTCACGCTGTGCCGCAAAATTGCGAATGGTTTGCAGAGCCTGCTCATCGCCCATCCCACGCAAGTTCAGGGGTAAGTTGCCGCGTCCTCCAATGGTAGCCAGCGAGAAGTTTTGCGCACCAACGCGGCGGCAAATCTCTGCGGCGTCCCAAGAAAAGCCGGTAATGATTCGCTCGCGGTTA
Source organism: Akkermansia sp. (assembly GCA_045591805.1). Lineage (GTDB taxonomy): Bacteria > Verrucomicrobiota > Verrucomicrobiia > Verrucomicrobiales > Akkermansiaceae > Akkermansia. The sequence continues at coordinate 5,002 of JAZNTO010000041.1, forward strand.
CGCGACAGCCAAGCGGAGAGGTGTTTCTGCCCCTTTGGTGGGGGAGGAGGATTGCCGCAGCTTTGCAGCAGGCTCTGCTGCACGGCCGGGGCACCCACCGGGTAGAGCGGTAGCTTGTGGAGCGCTTGCAGTGCTCGGTGCACTTCTTCCTCTTGCGTTTTTTTATCTGCCGGAGCTGTGTGCATGTCGTAGGTAAGGCCGTGGCCTTTGCCCAGCTCAGCGGCTTCTGCCCATTGGGGATCTTCATCGCCGCAATGCACGGTGTTGATGATGATATTTTTGCTTTGTGCGTGCGCTATAGCATCCCGGTAATCCACCGGCCCTTGGTCGAACGGCTCGTTGCCACAGATAAAAATAACCTTGAGCATGTCGTCTCGTTCGCGCATGTTCCAAGGAAATTTATCCACTGCAAAACGGATGGCATTGCCACATTCCTCGTTGCCGCCATCGCAGGGCGTTTCCTTTACCTTGTGGCGGAGTTGCGCAAGCTTGGTGGTGAACCTGGAGAGTACGAAAGGAGCACCGTTTGCCTTGCCTTGACCGTATACCACAATACCGACATTCACCTTTGTCTTTTTGCCATTGAGTTTTGCTTGACTCAGTGTATTGAGAACATCCTCCAGCGCTTCTGCAACTGCCGTGAAGAGCTGATTCATGCTCCCGGACGCATCCAGAGCGAGGACTATCTGTATGTCATCGTTGTAGCCGGCGCGTTTGCCTCTGTCGCTACCTCCGCCGTCTCCTTGGCCTCTGCCCATGCCGGAGCCTATGCCATCCCCCAAGCCATCCCCACCCAAACCAAAGCCGAGGCCAAGACCTCCCAGTGCATCCGTGCTGAGGCCTTCTCCTAAGTCTGAGTCCAACGCTGTGAGCATGGAGTAATCGGAGGGAGCCGTGCTCACGATAACGCTTGGCATGATATTCATGGCCTCGGAAGGGGAGCCGCCGGCCAAGTCTTCATTGATAGTGGGCTCCGGCGGGGAAATCTGTTTTTCCTCCTCAACATGTACATAGGTAAAAGTAGCATCCTTCTCGCTTTCGATGAGAATATAGTTCATGTAAAGCGCGGCAGCTCCCACCAGCAGAGAACCTAAGGATATAAGGGCTGCCAGCATCAGAATTCTGCGCAGTTGTTGCAGCAGAAGATTTCGTGTGCGGTTGATTGGTCTTACATGAATAGCCATTGCTTAATCCTGAGGGGTGGGGGAGAGTCCGGCTGCTCGGAGACTTTGCTCCGCCGCAGTATCTTTGGCGAGCCTTGCGTAGTGTATAGCGGTGTGACCGTTGTGATCTGCCGCGGTGAGGGTTTGCTGTGAAATGCCTTGCAACACTGTGTTGAGCATATCTGCACTGCCGCTGAGTGCCGCGTGCATGAGGACTGTCTCGCCTCGCATATTGGTAGCCTCTGCGTCTGCCCCGAGGCATCGCAGTGTGTTGTATACCCCTGTGTCTCCCCGGCGGGCAGCCTCGTGCAGGGGCATGTTGCCCTGGGAATCTTCCGCATTGAGAACGTTCTTTCGGGCTGCAAACACGAGTTCTACTGCACGGTTGGTGCCCAAGCGGGCTACAAGGCAGAGGTTGCCGGCAGAGGCCGGTGCATCTTCCGCTTTGTCCAGCCAGATATTCAGGCATTCTTCTGCTCCGGCTTCCAGCAGATGCTCGAACATGGGGCGACCATCCGAGAATGTGGTATCCGGTGTACAGCCATTTTCCATGAGGGATATAAAGGCGTGGGTGTTGCGCTCTGTCACAGCCAGCTCCGCGAGTTTGCGACCATCCTGTGCGCGCGTCTCCACGCTTACACCGTAGCTGAGCAGAAGGTCAAAAGCCTCCCGGTTGCCTCGGAGAAGAGCCACGACAATGGGAGCCTCTGCCGCGCTTTGTGTGGTCAGAACTGCTCCGCTGCTCGCTGCCTGCCAGTTTGGCTCTGCGCCGCAGTCCAGCAGCTCGGCCATGCGCTCCGTGTCCAGCTCGCCCGCTGCCTGTTCCCATTCTGCCCGAAGGTGGTCGGTGATGGCGCTGCCTCCGCTGCGCCGCTCGTAGTCGTATGCCACCAGATTGTTGGCATCCGCCTTGTTCAAAATGGGGTTTTCCTTTAGCACCAGTTGAGTGGCGGCATCTATACCGGTGGCGGCCACCAGCATGAGCAACGTGCGTTTGTGCTCATCTGTGCTGTTGATATTGCGGTTTTTTTCTACCTTGCTAAGCAAGTGGAGGCAGGCTGAGCGGTTTTTTGTGAGTTCTGCTTTGCTGAGAGAAATCCGGCGTCGCAGCTCCTGAATGGTAGAGCGGTTTGCCTTGGCGATTTCCCTGTCTTCCTGAAGCTCCTTGAGCTCGCGCTCCATCTCGAGGATTGCCGGCGAATCCTGCTTTAGGTAGCTGCGTAGAGCGCCTGCATTCAATGCGCCAAGCACAGCTTGGGGCATAAGGGTGTAAAGAATACCCCATAGTAACATCCGGCGCGAAAATCTCATGCTCTACAGCCTACCATATAGCACGCGCCTCTGCAAGCCTATAGTGGTACAGAGGGCTATTTTTCTGCTCATTCGATATGCTGCGGAGGCGCATGCAGTATTGGAGGTTGACAAGTACACCTTAGCGCGCTAGAATGCAAGCGTGCACTACGACACCATATTGCAGCTTAAGAATGCCGCCGCCGGTGGACAGACCTACGGCAGTGTGCATGTGCAGCTTACACAGAAACTCAGCAAAAGTACAAAGACAGGCAAACCATATTTGGAGTTGGTATTCTCTGATGCCGCGGAGAGTATGAGCATCAAAGTCTGGGATAATGCACCTTGGAACCCTGTGTGCCGCGCTGTGCAGCAGGGAAGTTTCTTAGCTGTGACTGCCGGTTGGCAGAGTTCTCAGTTTGGCATGGAAGCCGCAGATATGGATTTCCGCCCGCTAAGTCCGGAGGAGGAAGAAGCCTTGTTGAGCGGTGGCGCGGAATTGGCAGCTCGTCACGCGGCGGATTGGCAGTGCATACTGGATTTTGTAGCCGGCATAGCCGACCCGCGTTTGGCCGGGCTTTGCCGCGCCTTGACAGAGCAGTATGAGCAGCGTTTTCGCAGAGCTGCTGCGGCTCGCGGTATGCACCATGCCCGCCGCGGAGGCTTGGCAGAACATACGGCGGGAGTGATGCGAGCTGCTGCTGCTATCTGCAGTGCATACCCGCAGGTGAATCGCGACCTAGTGTTGGCCGGAGCCTTGTTCCACGATTGTGGTAAAATGTGGGAAACCGGCTGCCCGGAGCAGGGGTTCGGAGTGGAATACTCCGAAATGGGCGAACTCATGGGGCATATCTCCATCGGGATCGAAATTGTCAACAGCTTGTGGAAAAGCATTTGCACCCCGGAGAAACGCGCAGAGTGGAAAAAACTGCAGCCGGCCACAGAGCAGGTGCGCATGCACCTCCTGCACCTTATCGCTTCGCACCACGGCGTGTTGGAATTCGGCTCCCCGGTAGTACCCAAGACCCCCGAGGCACTGGTGCTGCACCATGCTGACAACATAGACGCCAAGCTGGAAATGTACCGTTGCGCGTACGAAACCTCTGCCGAGCTTGCTCCCACCATACGCGAGCGCAAATTTGGCTTGGGCGGCAACGCTGTGCTACCGCTGGCTCATTTTACCCCCGGCGAAGAGGTATGATGGAGGCTGTGTGGAGCATAGTGGTGGTGTGTGCACTGTTGGTAGTTTCCCAGCTCAGTCCGGGGCCGGATGTGTTTTTCGTATTTCGTACAGCTCTGGCGCAGGGCTTTCGAAGAGGGGTTGCCGTGGGTGCGGGAATAAGCTTGGGCTTTTTTATCCAAGCGGTAGTGGCTTGCACCGCCGGAGCTTGGGTGATGGCGCAGAGCTGGAGCAGCTGCATGCTGTGGTGTGCTGCCGCTTGGTTGCTTTACTTGGCGTACAAAATCTTTCCATTCAAATGGAAAGCAGGAGAAGTGGTACTGGGGACGAGTTCTGCCGATAAGCAGAGTTGTCCGGTTTTGCTGCGGCAGGGGTTTTTGTGCAATATCCTAAACCCCAAGTGTATGCTTTTCATCCTGACCCTGAGCGCAGGGCCTCTGAGGGCACATGCCGGCTTGCGCTGGTATGCTCCGGTGCTTATGGTCGCGTTGACTCTGGCTGGTATGTTGGGCTGGTGCTTGTGGGCTGCTTTGCTGCAATGGAGCCCTGTTCGAAGCTGTTATGCCAAGCATACGAACGCCATAGATGCCGTTTTCGCGCTTTTGTTGGCCTGGTTTGCAGTGCTGCTTCTACTGCCCGAAAGCATTTTTTAACGCCCGAAAGTGGATTGGTGCTTGCCTTTTCACGCGGATTATAGTAGAGTAAGGGGCGCAAAGACGTTATTGCACTTATGAACGATATCATCACGACAGCATGCAAATTCGTCACGTCCTCTATCGGTCGCAAAATCCTTGTGGCTCTTTCAGGGGCGTGTCTCCTCCTCTTCCTGGTGGGGCACCTGGCCGGCAACATGACCATCTTCGGTGGCGATGTGGCCGCGGGCGACCGCTCCTGGATTGAATACTACGCAACGGGGCTGCACTCTATGCCCGCCTGGCTGCTCTGGTCCATTCGTCTGGGCTTGCTGGCTGTGGCTTTGGTGCACATCGTGCTGGCCATTGTGCTCAAGATCGAGAACAAGAACGCCCGCATACCCTACCGCAAGGAAGGTACGCTTAAGGCTACCCTTTCTTCCCGTTCGATGATCTACACCGGTATTCTGGTGCTGGTATTCATTGTTATTCACCTCTGGCAGCTCACTATCAACGGCGACCCCGCCCATTGCTACTCCCACGTGAGAAGCCTTTTCCAGCAGCCGGCATGGGCTATCTTCTATATCGTGGCTATTCTCGGGCTCATGATGCACGTGCGCCACGGTCTCCAGTCCGTGCTGCAGACGGTGGGGCTTGCTACACGCAAGGTGCGCCCGCTCTACAACCTGATTTCCTGGGCTTTCGCCATCGTGGTGTGCGGTGCTTTCATCCTCATCCCCGTATGCGTGCAGCTTGGCATCCTTAAATAAACTCATACACACTCCTCTTCAATTATGAAAGAAATTAAGTTTCCCGTAAGCGACTACATGCCGGATTCTTGCATTCCGGAGGGCCCCATTGCTGAGAAGTGGACCAAGTATAAGCGCGAAGCTAAGCTTATCAATCCCAATAACCGCCGCAAGTATACGGTGCTGATTGTGGGTACAGGCTTGGCTGGTGGTTCTGCAGCAGCCACATTGGCAGAGCAGGGCTACAACGTGAAGTGCTTCTGCTACCAGGATAGCCCCCGCCGCGCGCACTCCATTGCTGCACAGGGCGGTGTGAATGCTGCACACAACTACCAGAACGACGGTGACTCCGTATACCGCTTGTTCTATGACACCGTGAAAGGTGGCGACTTCCGCGCCCGCGAGGCAAACGTGTACCGCTTGGCCGAAGTGAGCTGCAACATCATCAACCAATGCGTGGCTCAGGGCGTGCCCTTTGGCCGCGAATATGGTGGTTTGCTCGACAACCGCTCCTTCGGTGGCTCCCAGCTTAAGCGTACCTTCTACAGCCGTGGTCAGACCGGCCAGCAGCTCCTGCTGGGTTGTTACCAAGCCATGGAGAAGGAAATCGGTAAAGGGCATATCGAGATGTATCCCCGCACCGAGATGATGGATCTTGTGGTGGTGGATGGCCACGCCAAGGGTATTGTGGTGCGCGACATGGTGACCGGTGAGATTAAGAGCTATGCCGGCGATACCGTGCTTCTGGCCACAGGTGGCTATGGTCGCGTCTTCTTCCTTTCCACCAACGCTATGGGCTGCAACGTAGGAGCTGCCTGCGCTTGCTGGAAGAAAGGTGCCTACTTCGCGAATCCCTGCTTCACCCAGATTCACCCCACCTGCATTCCCGTGAAGGGCGACTACCAGAGCAAGCTCACCCTCATGTCCGAGTCTCTGCGCAACGATGGCCGTATTTGGGTACCCAAGAGCCGCGAAGTTGCAGCCAAGATTCGCCGCGGCGAGATGAAGCCCTCCGAGGTGGCAGAGAATGACCGCGACTACTATCTGGAGCGCAAGTACCCCTCTTTCGGCAACCTGGCTCCGCGCGATATATCCTCCCGTGCCGCCAAGGAAGCCTGCGACGATGAGCGCGGTGTGGCCAACACCGGACGCGGCGTGTTCCTGGACTTCAAGGACGCGATAGACCGCATGGGCAAGGAGTGGATTGATGGGCAATACGGCAACCTCTTCGAGATGTACGAGGAGATTACCGACGTGGATCCCCACGAGCAGCCCATGATGATATACCCCGCCTCTCACTATACCATGGGTGGATTGTGGGTGGACTACAATCTCATGTCCTCCATCCCCGGCCTTCATGTGCTTGGCGAGGCCAACTTCTCCGACCACGGTGCCACCCGCCTCGGCGCTCATGCAGGGCCTTTCCGATGGTTACTTCGTCATCCCCGCGACACTGCCGACTTATCTCACCACACAGAAACCCGGCAGCATCACTACGGCTGCGCCGGAGTTTATCGAGGCCGAGGAAGCAGTGAAGGCTCGCATACAGAAGATGATGGACGTGAAAGGCACCAAGACCCCGGACGAAATACACCGCGAGCTTGGCAAGCTTGTGTGGGAAGACGTAGGTATGGGGCGCACCAAGGAAAGCCTCATGGACGCTATCGAGAAGATTCCTGCCATTCGCGATGAGTTCTGGAACAACGTGAAGGTTGTGGGTAGCACCACCGGCATGAACCAAGAGCTCGAAAAAGCTTGGCGCGTGGCGGCTTTCTTGGACTTCGCAGAAGTGCTCTGCTACGATGCCCTGAACCGCGAGGAGTCCTGTGGTGCCCACTTCCGCTTGGAGCACCAGCTGGCAGACGGCGAAGCCAAACGCGACGACGCAAACTTTGCCTACGTGGCATGCTGGGAGTACAAGGGTACGGGCGAGTTGCCGGTTCTGCATAAGGAGCCGCTCTCTTTCGACACTGTGCATCTGGCTATCCGTTCCTACAAGTAAAGCACACTTAGTTCAAACTTCTGAATTTCATATACAATTATGGCTAATCTCAATCTTACGCTCAAAGTGTGGCGCCAGGAGAATTCTCAGGCTCAGGGCCGTATCGAAACCTACAAGGCCAAGAACATCCCGGACGAGGCTTCCTTCCTCGAGATGCTCGATATCGTGAACGAGGAACTCGTACACGAGGGCAAGGAGCCTATTCATTTCGACCACGACTGCCGCGAAGGTATTTGTGGTATGTGCTCGCTTACCATCAACGGCGTACCCCACGGTGGCAAGAAGGTGACTACCTGCCAGCTGCACATGCGCCAGTTTAAGGATGGCGACACCATCTGGATTGAGCCCTTCCGCGCTGCAGCTTTCCCGCTGCTGCGAGACCTTGTGGTAGACCGTACAGCTCTCGACAAAATCATCGCCGCCGGTGGTTTTGTGGATGTACGCACAGGTGCAGCCCCGAACGCCAATAACATGCCCGTGCGCAAGAAGACGGCGGATGCCGCGTTCGACGCCGCTGCATGCATCGGCTGTGGTGCTTGCGTAGCCAGCTGCAAGAACAGTGCCGCTATGCTGTTCACCTCGGCTAAGGCCGCCCATCTGAATCTGCTGCCTCAGGGACAGCCCGAGAAAAACAAGCGCGTGCTTGCCATGGTTCGCCAGATGGATGCTCTGGGCTTCGGCAACTGCACCAACCTCTACGAGTGCGAAGCCGCTTGTCCCAAGGGAATCAGCGTAGACAACATTGCCAAGCTCAATCGCGATTATATGATCGCCTGTGCAGCTGAGGCCGTGGGTGTGTTTGCTTAATGTAAGCAAACAAAGTCAACTTAGTTCGCTGCCGGAGTGAAAACACGCTCCGGCAGCGACTTTTTTGCTTTATTTTGTAAAAAAATGCAAATAAAGGCTTGCAATGTATGTTTGCTTTTGCTAGAATAAATGCGAACAAAGAGAGGAGAAAATATGGCCGTTAAAATTTTTATTAGTAGTGTACAATCGGAGTTTAGCCAAGAAAGAAAGCAACTCTTCGACTATATTCGCGAAGATGCTCTGCTTAGTCAGTTCTTCGAGCCATACATATTCGAAGAAACACCCGCCATGGATGTTTCGGCCAGTCACGCTTATCTGAGCGAAGTCAGAGACTGCGACATATACCTTGGTTTGTTCGGATTTCGCTATGGTTACGAAGATGCACAAGGAATATCCCCAACCGAACGCGAATTCGATCTTGCCACACAATGCGGAAAACTGCGCTTAGTGTACATAACACGCCCCAAACCGGGGAAAAAAAGACATCCCAAAGAAGCAGCATTGATAGCTAAAGCAGAACAAACTTTAGTTCGAAAAAGCTTTGGGAACTACGACGAATTACAGGAGGCCGTTTATCGCTCCTTGGTTCGTTATCTTATTGAAACAAACATTGTTCGCAAAACTACGTTCGATGACGCCGTTTGTCGTGGCGCGAATATAGACGAAATCGACCCAGAAAAAATCCGGCATTTTGTCATGCTGGCAACTGCCAGCCGAGGATTTCCCGTGCCCATCAGTGCCGGAATTGTGAACATTCTTACACACCTAGGTATAATGACGCAGAGCGGAGAGCTCACCAATGCAGCCATTTTACTTTTTGGGCGAGAACCGCAGCGCTATTTTCCCGCTGCCATAGTGAAGTGTGCTCACTTTTACGGCACAACTATCTGTAAGCCGGTGCCGTCTCATCAGCAATTCACCGGAACAGTGTTCGAAGTAGTAGACAAAGCCGTAGACTTTGTTATGTCACGCCTCAACAATCGAGTTGGTACGCGTGCTGTAAGCAACAGTGTCAGCGTTACGGCTGAAATACCCAGAGAGGCTGTGTCAGAAGCAATTGTCAATGCCGTTGTTCACCGAGACTACACCAGCAACGCTGCAGTACAGGTCATGGTATTTCGCGACCGAGTAGAAATCTGGAACCCGGGCACACTTCCCTTCGGACTTAATACAGAGCGTTTGGAAACCCCACACTACTCCGTGCCTCACAACCCGAGAATCGCAACTGTGACATTTCTCGCAGGCTATATAGAACAACTAGGAACAGGTACGACAGACATCGTAGAAATGTGCACTGGTTGGGGACTGAAAAAACCGCTATTCAGCCAGCAGGAATGCTTCAAGGTCACCTTGTGGAGAGCGGAAGACGAGGAAGATGAAGGCCCGCTTTTAGAAGCCGGAGAAGATTGTTTCGAAGATTACCATAGTTGGATAAAAGAACATATCCGCTTCAAAAGGGAAGAGCGAACAAAGAAGCAAAGCGAACAAAGAACGGCGTTGAGCAAACGGAGAATAGCAAAAAGCAAACAAAGCAGGGCCGATGTAGCAAAGAAACAGAGCGCTGTTATAGAGTTTTGCTGCATACCGCGTAGCAGTATGGAAATAATGCAACATATAGGCGTATCTAGGCAGACCCGAACCGTTAATTTGTACATCGGAGAGCTTATCAAAGAGGGGCGTTTACGTGCTTTGCTACCCGACAAACCCAATAGCCCGCGACAGCGTTATATCGCAGCAGAAATATAGAGAGCTCATAAGTTTAATAAACAAAGTCTCCATTCGAAAGAATAGAGACTTTGTTTATTAAACTTTGGTCGCTTGTTACACTAACCCTTGGTCAATCATCGAGTCAGCCACCTTCACGAAACCGGCGATATTGGCACCGGCCACATAGTTGGTGAACTCTCCGGTAGAATCCGGCGAGAACTCACGTGCATGATTGTACGCATTCTCGTGAATATTCTTCATGATGCCAAAGAGCTTTTCGTCCACTTCCTCGGCAGACCACTTGAGGCGCATGCTGTTCTGGCTCATTTCCAGCCCGGAGGTAGCAACTCCGCCGGCATTGGCTGCCTTGGCCGGCCCGTAGAGAATCTTGGCTTGCAGGTAGGCATTGATACCCTCTAAATCAGTAGGCATGTTGGCGCCTTCTGCTACCAGCTTACAGCCGTTCTTGATGAGAGTAGCGGCTTCTGCTCCATTGATTTCGTTTTGCGTAGCGCAGGGGAAAGCACAGTCGCAGGGCACGCTCCAAGGGCGCTGCCCCTCGAAGTACTGCACACCCGGGAATGCGTCTGCATACTCCTTGATACGTCCGCGGCGCTCATTCTTAAGCTCCATAATCCAAGCGAGCTTCTCCGGGGAGATACCCTCGGGGTCGAAAACAAAGCCGTTCGAATCGCTCATGGTCACAGGCTTGGCTCCCAACTGATTGAGCTTCTGCACTAGGAACTGAGCCACATTGCCGCTGCCGGAAACCACGCAGACCTTACCTTGGAGATCATCGCCCTTGGTGGCCAACATATTCTGAGCAAAATACACAGTACCATAACCGGTAGCTTCTGGGCGGATAAGCGAACCGCCCCAGTTCAGAGACTTGCCGGTGAGTACTCCTGTGAACTCGTTGCGCAGCCGCTTGTATTGGCCGAACATGTAGCCAATCTCGCGGGCTCCTACGCCTATGTCGCCGGCAGGCACATCTGTATCCGGGCCGATGTGGCGCTGCAGCTCGGTCATGAAGCTCTGGCAGAAACGCATTACTTCTGCATTGCTCTTGCCTTTGGGGTCAAAATCAGCGCCGCCCTTACCGCCGCCCATGGGAAGGGTGGTGAGGGAGTTTTTGAAAATCTGCTCGAATCCGAGGAACTTCAGGATACCTAAGTTTACGGAGGGGTGGAAGCGCAGGCCGCCCTTGTAAGGGCCTATGGCACTGTTGTACTCCACGCGGTAGCCGCGGTTCACATGGATTTTACCGTTGTCATCTGCCCAAGGCACACGGAAGATGATGGTGCGCTCAGGCTCTACGATACGCTCAAGGATGCAGTTGTCCTCGTATTTTTTGTTCGCTGCCAGTACAGGGGTAATGGTGGAGAATACCTCCTGCACAGCTTGCAGGAACTCGGGCTCGGCGGCGTTCTTGGCGCGCACCTGCTCCAGCACTCGTGTAGTGTAATCAGACATATTTGTGGTAAGTCTGGGTTCCGCTCCGGCAGGCTTGCGTCTGCGCTCTCTGCGGGTCAGACGCGCGGACTATAGCAAAAAATACTCAGTTTGAAAAGACTTTTTTTGCAAAAAAATTAACAATTAGTCTTTTTGTGGCAAATTGGGGCTTTATTCCTGATACTTCCCAACGGTATTGAACCAAGTGTCAGCACCTTCGTTGCTGAGACAGTAGCGTTTCATCAGCGCTACACTCTCCGGGCTTACCTCATCGGCTGCAGCCACAGTGTAAGCACCTATCGTAGCCAATTCTTCACCATTGGAGCCAAGGAGATGCAGGGTACAAGTTCCGGCCGGATTCACCATGGCAAACTGTGTCTGTATGGGCTGCATGTGCGAAATAAGGCGGCAGAGCGTGCGGCAATCCTCTTTGCTTGTGAGCTTGTTCACTTTGTGCCCGGAGTGAAAATCCACAGCCTGTATGCGTATGTCCGTGCAGTGTGCCGCTGCCTGCTGCAGTTGTTGCAGATTCTCTGAGTTGCGGGAGTATGTGCTGTCAAAGAAATCCGGGTTGTGGCGTAGGGCTCCGGGCTCGGGGCAGGTGTCATTTAGCCGGATGGACGGCCCCGGGAGTATTTTGCCATCTGGGGAGAGCATGTTGAAGCGAAGCTGATAATCCCACGGCCCTCCACTGTGGCGCAAGCGTGCAGCCGGTATGCAGAGTTTCAACCTGTCTGCCGTATTGTGGGACAGGCAATTCGACAGAGATTCCTCGTGGGTGCGTCCCCACAGGCTGCCGTATGCGCGGCGTGCCAGCATCGGCACCAAGCGGTAGCCTTTGCTCCGCAATTCCGGGGCGCATTGAATATCCACTATGGCGTGTTGCGCTTTTCTGTAAAATGACCAGGAAAGATTGGCATTGAAATCGTTATGCCACAAAATCGTAGTGCTGTGGCTGTTTGCTTTTTCCGGCAATAGGGAAAAGAAGTCTCGCTCCGGTAAGCTGCTGCAAGCGGTGAGCAGCCCCAAAGCAAAAAGGAGGATTGTGGCGTGGGGGTGCATAGTGAGCTGGGGCTACTTGCGTTTGCGGGGGCGTTTGCGACTGTTGTTCACGGCTTGTTTTATGGCTTTGTGCATAGCCGGGTTGTGGAAGATGGCGAACCAAGCGGCGGCGTCTTCGTTGCTTAGGCTGTACGAGCTCATGTCAGCCAAGCCTTCGGGGCTGACGTAGCGGGCAGCGGTTACATCGGAGGGTGAAATGTCGGCCAATTCTTCGCCATTTTCTCCCAGCAGGAGCAGCTCGATATTCCAGGCTGGGATAACTTCGTGAAGGTAGGTTTTCAACGGTCGCATGCGTAAGATAAGCTCGCGCAGGCGTGCTGTATCCTCACGGCTCAGGGGAAGCTCGGTGGGGGTGGTGTGGCTTATTGCCGGTGCGTCGTGATGGTAGACGAGCAGCAGGCGCATATTTTTGCAGTACTTGGCAGCTTCCTGTAATTTGCTCAGTTGCTCGCGGTTTTCTTGTTCGTAGAAGCTTGGCCAGCCCGGGCCGGGGATGTTGTCATTCAGGCGTATGTCTTGATGCGCTACCTCTTTTCCACTTTTATTGCACAGGGAGAAATGTATGCTGTAGTCGTACGGACCGTCGTTTTTGCGAAAGTCTTGCTCGCTCAGGGTGAAACGTTGTGTTCCTGCGGTGTGTACGCTGCCTATGCGCTGTGTCCATTTGTTGCCGCTTGCAGTGCTGTATGGGGTGCCGATGAGTTGTAGTTCTACCGAATGTCCTGCCGGAAGCTCATCGCGGTCTAAATCAATTTCCAAGCTGTAGGTGTCTCCGCTGCGGTGGTGTACGAATTCTACCCAAGCATCTCCCAGTGGCATAACGATATGCGGGGCGTGTTGGCGGGTCTGTGCCAGGGTGGGAATGATTTCTGTTTGCTGCTGAGCCTGTGTGCAGGCGGACTGGCAAAGTAGCGCTGCTGCGAGCAGGAGGGGGCGAAGGTATTGTTTCATGTTGTTGAGTAATCGGGGGTGGGGTAGTGGGGCTATGGGGTCTCTGTAGAGTATTCTTTAGGTGGCAGCAGGCCGAGGCTCCGCAGGTCTGCTGCCAGTTCCTGCATGTCATCCAGGGGCAGCACATCGCTGCTGAGGCTCAGTGGTGCTCCGCTTTTGGGGTATAGGGTTATTCGACATGTGGCGAGGCCGTTCGCTTCGCTTTCTTCCAGCTCTGCGCGTGCTAGTTCTGCCCAGCGCAGGCAGTGGGTGCAGCGCAGGAAGCTGTAGCGGCTTACACTCTCCGCCGAGATGCGGTAGCAGAGTGTTACGTAGTACAGTCCCCATACGGTGGCTGCTGCACTCAATACAACTCCTCCCCACAGCTGCCAGTCCGGCATGTCTTTGTAGGCGGCGCAGTACAATATAGCCGCTATGACCAGCAGCACGGAGGTGCCGTAGAGCAGGGCATTGGCGGCTCGGAGGGTGCGCGGTGCCATGTGAAGGCTCAGTGGGGTGGGGCGGCTGTCAGATGGTCTGTACCTCGCGCGCGCTAGGCTGCACCGGCGCCGCCGGGGTGGGCATGGGGGAAGCACCGGGCACCACGCTTTGGCCGGGAGCCAAGTCTGTATAGTCGCCGCCGGGGCGCCACTTCACATCGCTGGAGCGCAGGGCGCCGCCGCGGTTGTAGTCCTCCACCGCGCAGGATATGTACGCAGGCATACCCAGTACGCTGTACTCGTAGAATTTTTTGATAGCCTTACGCGGGGAGCGGATGCAGCCGTGCGATAAGCGCTTGCCGGGCACGACTTTGCCCACATGCAGCCCTACGCCGTCCAGTGTAAGACGGTGCCAGTAGGGCATGGGCGCGGCTATGAAAGTGCTGCCTTCCGGAATGCCGTTGGCGGTGTCGGCGTTAGAGTTTGTGGTTTTACCCTTGCTGTTCACAAATCTGCCATAGCGGTTCGAGGCGTGTTCTTCTTTTTTCTCGATGATTCGGAAGGTGCCGGTGGGTGTTTCGTGGCCGGCTGTTCCGGTGGATACAGGCCAGTCCATCGCTACCCGGCCGTTCACGTACACACGGGCACGCTGCTGGGGCAGGCAGACGATTATCTTGGAGTTATTGGCGGTGAGCTGGCCGAGCAGCTTCTCGTCGCAATAATCATCCATGGTGGTGGGGTATGCCGGCATGGCGGCAAAGTGCTCGTAGGTGCCGGCGGGGAAGGGGTTTACATAGGTGGGCAGGTTCTTGCCCTCTAAGGTAAGGGGATTGATGGCCGGCGCTGTGGGCACAGGCATGGGCTGCGTGGGCAGCTGGCCTTCGTGCACATTGGCGCCGTCGTAGTACTGCACGCAGGCATTCAAGGCGGCGCACAGGGTGAGTGTAGCAAGGATACGGGGGTGTTGTTTCATATCAGTTGCGGGGCAGGAGGATACGCTGGCCGATTTGCAGACGGTTTGCCTGGGCTTCTGTCATGCTGTTGGCCTGCATGATTTTTGAGATGCTGGTGTTGTAGCGGCGGGCAATGCGGGCGAGGGTGTCGCCCGCACATACCGTATAATAGTTATCGCCGGCTGCTGTCTGTGGTGCAGATGCTGCCGGGGTGCTTGCGGCAGGCGGCTGTGTGGGCGCTGTGGGCGCCGGCTGCGGTGTGGCTACAGGCTGCGGGGCTGCAGTTGCCGCCTGCGCCCCGGAGCGCGGGATCGTGAGC
>JAZNTO010000042.1:0-7889 GCA_045591805.1 Akkermansia sp.
ACATCTATGCCGGGAGCGGCCAGCAGGAGCCGGAGGCAATCTGTCTGGTTGAAGTTTGCCGCTTGGGTGAGCGGGGTATAACCATGATGGCCGGATATATTGACATCTATGCCCGGGAAAGCCAGCAGAAGCCGTACACAATCCGTATGTCCTTTTTCGGCTGCGTAGAGCAGCGGCGGGCGCTCCGAGCGATTCACCTGTATGCCGGGAGCGGCCAGCAAGAGGCGCACACATTCTGTATGGTTTCTATATGCAGCCCAGAAAATAGGTGTTTGCCCTTCTTTTTCTGATTTGTTGACATCTATGCCGGGGGCAGCCAGCAAGAGGCGCACACATTCAGCGTTGCCCTTCCAAGCTGCCATGATGAGTGCTGTTTCGCCTTTGGCGTTTGCGGCATTAACATTGGCTCCGGCATCGATGAGCAGTTTCAGCAATTCCGGCTCGTTGTAGCTTTCCCGAATCTTGGTATCGTACTCGGATTCGCTTATGCCTCGCTCGCTCAGTTTGCGGCGGGCGGCTCCGCGTTTATCAACTCCCGTGCGTTTGATTTCGGTTATAGCGTTGTTGAGATTTTCTATTTCCCTGCGAGCTCGGTTAAGCTCGTTTTGGGTGCTTTCGAGTTCTTCTTGGGTGATTCTGTGGCTCTGTTCTTTCTGCCGGAGTTGCTCCTCGGCATCGCTGAGCTGCTGCTGAGCCTCCCGGAGTTGTTGTGTGAGTTTGTCTTCTTCTTTCTCAGCTTGTTCCACCTGCGCGGGGATGGCGTAGATGTGGTACCCGGATACACCGCAAAGTCCCAGGAAGAATGCGAGACTCAGGCGCCAAGGCAGGGAGGATTGCCCCTGCTTGTTTTTTTGCTGTGTGTCGGGAGATGGGGAATCCTCGGCGGCGGTAGGTGCTGCGGGTAGTGCTGCGCGCCAATTTGCCGCGCTTTGCCAGCGGGCTTCCGGCCAGACACGCAGGGCGCGGTCTATGCTTTTCAGGAATGCCGCGCTGAAGCGTCCCCGCAGTTCCTTGCGCGTAGCCAGCGGCACGTAGGGGTCGTTCTTGGTCATACGGTTCACGCTGCGTGGGGCGCGCTCGCCTGTGATAAGGCGGTAGCACGCGGCTCCCAAGGCGTAGAGGTCTGTCCAAGGGCCGATTTTTCCGCCGCTCTGCACCTGCTCTATGGGGGTATAGCCGGCGGCTTCTATCATGGTGGCAGAGCGTTCGCCCACCATGGCACGTGCGGCACCGAAGTCGATGAGCACCGGGGTGCCGTCTTTCTGCAGCAGGATGTTGTTGGGTTTCACATCCCGGTGGTAGATGTTCTGTGCATGCAGGTACTCCAGAGTGCCCAGCAGGGTGTGCACGATGGGCAGCAGCCACTGCTCGTTTATCTCTGCCGGGGCAGGAGCGCTTTTTGCAAGATCCTGCCCGCCTACCCAGGGCATCACATAGTAGGCTGTTCCCAGTGCTTCAAAGGCTCCAACTACCTTTATGATATTGGGGTGGTCGAGCCGAGCCAGCATCTGAGCCTCTTCGATAAAGCGCCCCTTTGCCCAGTCGTAGTCTGTCACCATGCTTGTACTTGCAGGGCTTACGGTAAAGTCCTGCGGGTGGCGGTAGGAGTAGGCTGCGGGGAGGTTTTCCTTGATGACGACTTGCCGTCCGCTTGCTTCTTCTTTCGCCAAGTAGGTGATGCCGAAGCCGCCTTGCCCCAAGGTACGCAGCAGGCGGTAGTTCCCCAGGCTGATACCGTCCGGCAGGGCGATGAAGTTTTGCTCGGTGTTTTCGCCGGCTCCGGATTTGTTTGATTGAGAATCTTCCGTGTTCATATTCCTAAGTTATTGTTATCTGGCACCGGCGTTACGCAGCAAACGGACACATTCGGTGAGCCCCTTTTTCTCGGCAATGCTGAGCGGAGTTTGTCCGTCTTTGTTAGGCTTGTTTACATCGATACCCGGAGCTGCGAGCAAGAGCCGCACGCGTTCGGTGGGGTTAGAGTTGTCCGCTATGGCTTTGAACAATGGCGTCCATCCATTATTGTTGGCTTTGTTTACATCGATGCCGGGAGCTGCCAGCAAGAGTTTCATGCACTCGACGGTGCCTATGTTGGAGGCGGTCCAATATAGCGTAGTAGCACCATATTCGTCTACGGTGTTGACATCTACACCGGCGGCGATGAGAAGTCCCAGTAGCTCCGGTTTGTTGTACGCATATTCCATTTCATGGGCGTACCTAGACTCATCTATACCCTTTTCTTTTAATTTGCGGCGGGCTTCTTCGCGCCCGTAGCCGGAGGCGTTTTTGAGTTCTTCCAGAGCTGCGTTGAGTCTTGCCGCTTCCTGTCGAGCCTGTTCAAGCTGAGAAGCGGCGGCGGCCAGCTTCTCCTCCGTTTCTTTTTGTTGCTGTGTTGTTGCGTGGATTTGTTTCTCTGTCTCCTTGCGTTGTTGGTCTGCTTCGCGGCGTTTCTCTGTGAGGTTTTGGTTGCGCAGCGAGAAGGTTTCGTCCAGCGAGGTGGACTCGGAGATGTGGAATCCGAGAATGCTGCTCATGCCAAGGAATAAAACTGTACACAAGCACCAAGGGAGAACAACATATCCCCGTGTTGGGCGTTGGGCCGGAGTGGGGGATGGGGAGCCCCCGCCGGCGGGAGCCTGATTCGCGGGCAGTGTCGCGCGCCAATCTGCCGCGCTTTGCCAGCGGTCTTCCGGCCATACACTCAGGGCGCGGTCTATGCCTTTCAGGAAAGCTTGGCTGAATCTCCCCCGCAGTTCCTTGCGCGGAGCCAGCGGTATGTAGGGGTCGTTCTTGGACATGCGGTTCACGCTTCGGGGCGGGCGCTCACCGATAATAAGGCGGTAGCACATGGCTCCCAAAGCGTAAAGATCTGTCCAAGGCCCGATTTTACCACTGCTCTGCACCTGCTCTATGGGGGTATAACCGGCGGATTCTATCATGGTGGCAGAGCGTTCTCCCACCATGGCACGTGCAGCGCCGAAGTCGATGAGCACCGGGGTGCCGTCCTCCCGCAGCATGATGTTGCCGGGTTTTACATCTCGGTGGTAGATACCTTGTGCATGCAGGTACTCCAAGGCACCCAGCATGGTATGCACGATGGGGCTCAGCCACTGCTCATTTATCTCTGCCGGAGGCGGGGCGCTTTTGCCAAGCTCTTGCCCGTTGATATGGGGCATCACATAGTAGGCTGTCCCCAACGCTTCGAAGGCGCCGAATACTTTTACGATATTGGGGTGGTCGAGCCTGGCCAGAAGCTGAGCCTCCTCGATAAAGCGCTCCTTCGCCCAGTTGTAGTCTGCCACCATGCTTGTACTGGCGGGACCTATGGTATAGTCCTGCGGATGGCGGTAGGAGTAGGCAGCGGGCAGATTTTCCTTTATAACGACGTGTTGTCCGCTTGCTTCTTCTTCCGCCAAATAGGTGATGCCGAATCCGCCTTGCCCCAAGGAGCGCAGCAGGCGATAGTTCCGGATGATAACACCTGCCGGCAGGGCGATGAAGTTCTGCTCTACGTTTTCTTCGATAGAAGCACCTTTGGATATGGAATCTTCTGCGTTCATAACAGGTTGGGGGTATTAGTTGCCGCCTGCAGCGCGTATAAGAGTAGCGCAGTCATCTTTCTTGTTAGCCTCGGCTGTTTGGAGAGGTGTTACTCCATTGTTATCCGCCTTGTTTACGTCGATACCCGGAGCTGCCAAGAGGAGCCTCACGCATTCGGCGTCTACACCTGCTGCCCAGTTGAGCGGGGTTCTGTCGGCCTTATCCGCCTTGTTTACGTCGATGCCCGGAGCTGCCAGAAGGAGCCTCATACATTCGCTGTTGCCTCGCACTGCTGCTGCAATAAGGGGTGTTGTTCCATTGTTGCCCGCCTTGTTGACATCGATGCCCGGAGCTGCCAGCAAGAGGCTCGTGCATTCAACGCGCCCCTTGTGGATGGCGCAGTATAGGGGGGTGAAGCCACTTTCATCCGCATAGTTGACATCAATCCCGGGAAGCGCCAGTAGTTGCTTCAGTCTCTCCGGCTCCTTGACAGTAAGCAGCTCTCTGTGGGCTGACTCTAAATCCTTTTCCGACGGAGCAGGCGGCTGTTGAGGTGTGAGAGCTTTTCTTATAATATCTGCACACTCTCTATGCTGCTTCTCTTCTGCCATTTGGTGGGGTGTTTTCTTTGCTCTATTCTGAAGATTCGGGTCGATGCCGGGAGCAGCCAGAAGGAGTTTCACGCATTCGATATGCCCCATTTCAGCGGCCCAGTGGAGGGGAGTCTTGCCTGTTTTATCCTGCCTATTGACATCGATGCCGGGAGCACTGAGTAGGATTTCTACTCGTTCCGACTCGCCATTTCCGGCCGCCCAATGAAGAGCGCTTTCTCCTCCTCTTTGGGTCGGTGCGTTCACATCTACTCCGGCCACTATGAGCAAGCGCAGAACCTCCGGTCCTGTGGCAGGATCTAGCAGCTTCTTGATGTAATCTTTGGTGGAGATGCGGTATTTTTGTCGCAAGGTTTCTTGAGCAGCCTGTTTTTTGTCAGCATCGGCCTGATTTTCGTTGGTGGGTTTCCCCGTTCTCGCAGCTTCATCCGTGCCTTTTTTAGACTCGTCCGTTTTTGTTTGCTCGCTCTCTGCTCCTGCCGGAGCCTTTTGAGGATCTTCTTTAGCCTTGCGTTCAGCTTCCTCGCGCTCTGCTTCAGCTTGTGCCTTTTGAGCCGCTTCCTGTGCAGCCTTGCGTTCTGCTTCTTCTTTAGCCTTGCGCTCTTCTTCTTCCCGAGCCTTGCGCTCAGCCTCAGCTTTGGCACCTTCCAGAACTTTTGTCCAGTCGAGCAATTCGAGAATATGTTGTTGTGTGAGCTTGTCGGCGGTAAGTTCGGAATTCTGGCAGAAAGCGCAGAGTCTTTCGCTCAGCGGGGTGTGCTCGGGGAATAGCGTCTTGCAGGTTTCGGTTATGAGCTCTTTCGGCAGGGGAGCGGCGGTTTTTTTGAGCTCGATGGCTTGGGTAAGCAGGGAAGCAAGACATTTCTGCATCTCCTCTTGTTGTTCGAGCTTGGAGCCGGCGAGCTCTTGCTTAGCTGCTTCGGGAAGCTTCTCTTGAGCTTTGAGTAGAGCTGCATAGAGGTCTTTCGTCTGCGCGGCAAGCTTTGTGGCTGTTTCTTGCTGCAGTTGGGCGAGCTTTGCTTCTTCCCGGTATTTCTGCACGTAGTGGGTAGCGGTGCCGCCGGCTAGACACAGCAGCAGAGCTCCGGCGGTGAGCAAGTAGTGTATCTTGCGCAGCCGGAAGGAGGGCGGTGGCAGAGTATGCAGCCAGATGGCGGAAACGTTGTCGGACTTGCCGGCAGCGGCCATTACTGCTTGTTGAGCCATGTCGGCCAGCAACTTGTTGTGCTCCTCGGGGTTGCTCGCCTGCCAAGCTTCCATGTTCCACAGCTGCTCGGGCAGTTGGTTCCAGAGGCCATCGCAGCAGAGCAAGAACCTGTCTTTTGCCGTGTAGAAGCCGGAGCTGACATGCGGCTTCACCTTGCCGGAGGTGCCAAGAGCCTGTGTGAGGCAGCTCTGGTCCGGGTGGTTGCGGGCTTCTTCCGGTGAGACTTCGCCGCGGGCTACCAGAATACGCAGCAAGGAGTCGTCTATGGTAAGTTGCTTCCAAGTGCTCTTGTGTGCCAGGTAGGCGCGGCAGTCTCCCACATTGGCCACGGTGTAGGTGCCATTGCAGAGGTAGAGCGCAACGATGGCGCATTTGCCGCTGAACTTAGCATTGCCGCCGGAACGCTCTATCACCTCGCGGTGGGCGGTGAGCATGGCTTCCCGGAGCACTTCTTCGGCTTGTTCTTGCGGTAGGCCTCCGGCCAGCTCTTTTTCCCAGGTGTCGCGCAGGGAGTCTACGGCAGCGCGGGATGCACGCTCGCCGCCGGCGTGGCCTCCGGCACCGTCTGCCACGACTGCAAGCATGGCTTTGTCGGACTTCCAGCAGCCTTCGTTGTCCTGCTGCGAGTCGCGATTGCCGATAAGCGATACCGTGGCATAGTGCTCTGTGTAGTGTACTTTGGGCAGCACATCAATGACGATAATGCTTGTGTTATCCTGGTTGGGCACGTGGAGCAGGCGGAGTTTGTTCAGGAGGCGGTCGCATACCACGTCCGGCGGTGCCTGACGTATTTCCGGATTGTTGAGAATTTCTTCCCAACCATTCTTGATGAGCGGCATCAGCCCGTCCGAGGAGATGATGAAGCGATCTCCCACGCAGCATTCTGTGTTTTCCACCAGCTCCGCCTCCAGATAATCCTCCCCACATACGGCAGAATAGAGGGCGTGGCGCGGGCCGGGGGCGGCAGCGGCTTCCTCGGGGGTCATCTCGCCTTTGCTGACTCGGCGGTCCAGCTCCCACTGCCAGGTATGAGCCGTGTTGATTTTTGTAATCCGCTTGCCGTGTTGGCGGTAAAGGAGCGAGTCGCCTACATTCAGCCAGCGGATACCATCGTTGCAGAAGCTCATGGCGATAAAGGTAGCGCCGGCGTCTTTGTCTATGATGCCGCTTTTTTTGAGGTCTGCCAGAGACTGGTTGGCGTAGCTGATGCAGTGTACCAGCGTATCGGTGGTGGGAGTATCGTTGCCGAACTTGCCTGAATAGGTGCACAAGAAGCTGTCCACCAGATGTTTGCTGGCTTTCTCACCATCTGCTACACCTCCCATGCCATCTGCCAGTACGGCCAGGAAGCTCTGCGCCCGGTCGCTGTCTTCTGCGGGGTACAAGCCGTAGGAGTCTTCCTGCTGCTCGCGTCCGCCAATCCATTGATCGCGGGCAGCAACTATGTCGAAGTTGTTGAATGAGGTAACTCGCGTGTTCATGTAGGGAAGGGGCGGGGTCAGAGGTTTTCCGGGTAATCCCAGCAGAAGCTGTCGTTGCAGAGGGGGACAAAGCGCAGTTTTGTCTGCCCGGAGACTTGCAGGATGTCCCCTCTCTTTATCTGCTCGTAGCCGGTCAGCTCTTCATTGTTCAGGTAGGTCTGCTGGGTGGCGGTTTCGATATTGCTCACGTAGAATTGCTTTTTATTTTTTATAAAGCGTATGGCAAACTGTGCCCCGGAGATGCAATCATCCGCCGACAGGCAGATGCGGCAGGAGGCGTCTCTACCCCCTTGGTTGATGCCGACGGTTATGGGGAAGTACATGCCTTTCATGGGGCCGCTGATGGCGACAAGCCACCCTTGCTCCCAGGCTTCTGCCGGGTGGCGAGTCGGGGCTGCGCTCCCGGCCGAAGAGGGGCGGAATACGTGCGTGTGCCCGTCGTCCTCCGCTACGCGGTTTGTCGCAAGGCGTATGCGCTCGGTGGCATCCAAACTTGTACCCGTAGCGGTGCCGGAGCCAATGCGTACAGTGGCATCCGCGCTTGCCGGAGCGGAGGGGAGGCTTACATCGCCCGTCGGAAAAAGGATGGGGACGGTAGGTGTCTGCAAGGGCTCCTTCGAGATATTGGGGAACGGAGAGGCAGGCGCCGGAGCGAGCTTAGGCGGAAGTTTGGGCTGAGCTTTTTGTGGGGCTTCTGCCGATTCGCTGTAGTCCCATTTGTACTGAGCATCGCAGAAGGGAATGAAACGTACGGAAGTCTCGGGGGAGAGTTTCATGGTCTCTCCCTCGCGGATGGGTGTGGGGAAGATGAGCTCGTCTCCGTCGTCCAAGGTGGTAATTTGGGTGGCGGAATTGATAGGCGCCACTACGAAACTGCCTTTGCTCTGCAAGTATTTAATGGCGAACTGCGAGCGGGAGATGGCGATGTCGTCCGGCATGCAGATGGTGTTGGCAGAGGAGCGTCCGACAGTATTGTTGCCGAATTCGACGGGGAAAGAGCGCCCTTTCATGGGGCCACTCACGGCTACCAGCCAGCCATGCACCCATTTC
>JAZNTO010000043.1:0-6635 GCA_045591805.1 Akkermansia sp.
CCTGATACTTCGGGAGCTCCCACCAAAGCCGCGCACCGGGCATAAGCCCCCCCATTTTCAAACCCCGCAACCGGCGGTAGCAATACACACACAACACACCATTTTCCCATGGTGAGGCACAACCTCTGCACCTTGCGCACCCAAGGTGTAACCTCCCCGGCACGTTATGCCACCGGCATGACGCGCCGGGGAGGCCTCACGAAAAAAATGTTCATTGAGTCACTGCCGGGGGAGGATACAGTAGGTTATCCAGATATTCAAGAATGTCGCGAGTTGACTCCTCCGGGTGTTCGTAAAAGCGATTATAAAACGTAGGATCTACCCCTCGTCCTCTATGCCCCACCAAGTAATCTATCCTGTCCTGATTATAATCCTGCAATTTAAGAACCGTTATAATCGTTCCACGCAAACCGTGAAATGTATATAAAGATTGCCGGCGTATCCCGGATTTTTTCGTCTGCCACAACCTCATACGATACAACCGCTCACGCGATAGGCGATTGAACTTCAAGCCTCCGTATTTTGGTGAACTCCATGCCGGAAATAAAAACTCCTCGTCCGAATTTGCCCTCCGCCTCATCGACCGAAGAATATTCAACAATCTGTCTATTATAAAAATTTTAGTTATTATCTTATAGCGCTTTGTCTTATGATGAGTCATAGTTATCATCCTATTTTCGAAATCGATCTGGCTCCAGCGTAGTGTCAGAATATCCCCAAGTCTCCATCCGGTGAGATAACCTATATACCACACCTTAGAAAACAAAGGATATTTTTCCATTCCTGTCTCCGCCATAATTTCCCTTATTTGCTCAATACTAAATGACCTTTTACACACTTTCCCCCTATTATCGCCATTGTCATCCAGCGCAAATTCGTTCAGTATCTCATCATCGCTAAAGGGATTTTTATACTGCAAATTGCTGCCGGAATCTTCCATCTTTCTAAGAAGCTTGCAAAACACATAATTCAGAGTCGTCTTATGCTTAATCAATGTGGAAAACGCATAATCTGAAATACTACGAAAGTATGATAGAGCGACCTCACTGTTAATCTCATGCAAATAATAATCCTCATACTGCATTTTCAGGAAATCCCTGAATCGAGCAACAATCGCTCGAGCCCCCTCTACGGTACGGGGGTGAATGCTACGACAAAACTTTTTTACCCCGGAAAGATACTCCACGGCCAAAATCGGCACATCAGCCTTAGGTGGAGCCCCTCTTCCTTTCGTCTGTTTTTCTAATTCGACAGCATACGCCTGCATCTGCCTCTCTTTGTGCCGTTGCTTATTTTTGGACAGTACAGGATAAGCGCGGTCTTTTATCTTTTTTTTCTTATCTCCTCGCTTACCTTGCGCGACCCTGCGGAAGTCTGTATATTCCAGAATCCACCCTTCGTATGTTTTGTTATATCGAGCTGTACTCATTACTTCACCCTACCATGAAGCAGCTCTAAATCAATAGAAAAATGCAGTACAGGCAGACCTTTCCGGAGCCTTAATTTTGAGAGGGCGAGCCACACATTCACACATGCCGTATCTCCGTGTGGCAGCAGAAGTTGGCACACATGGCAAAACGCGGAGCGAACACAATATCACGCTTGCGAAAGCGGTTCGCTGCTTACAGGTGCCTCCTGTACAACTTCAGGTTCCACCGGTGCAGGTGCAGCTTTCTTCTTCTTTTCCTTTTTTATATTGAATTGATTGGCCGCAGCATCGAAGCCGTGAGAAAGGGTCATGAGGGTAGCTGCAGCCGCTCGAGCCAGGGAGTCCTCCAGCAGGGGGCGCTCATCCGGAGCAAACTTTCCGAGCACATGGCTTATCATCTGCTTTTGCCCGGGAGCGGATATTCCCACGCGCAGGCGGGGAAATTTCTCCGAACCCAAGTGAGCTATGAGACTCTTCATGCCGTTATGCCCTCCCGCGGAGCCACCGGCACGCAGTCGCATGGCTCCCACGGGAAAAGATATATCATCGTACACCACAAACACTTGCTCCGGCTCCCACTTGTAATAGCGCATGAGCGACCCTACACTCTCGCCGGAGGCGTTCATATAAGTCTGGGGCTTTACCAGCAATACGCCGGGACCGGCCGCAAGCTCCGCCTTGCGCGCTTTGTCGAGCTTCCACTCTGCGCCATAATGGCGAGCCAGCAAATCCAGCACCATGAACCCGACATTGTGCCGAGTCTCAGCGTACTCTCTGCCGGGATTCCCCAGACCTACGATGATTTTGACGGGCAGCATTAGTTTACACTGATACCCAGCATGTTGAAAGCAAGATTGCGATTCACTGCATTCAGGTACGCGCGAGCGGAGGCTTCTATAACATCCGTCGCCGCCCCCTTGCCGGAAACAGGCTTGCAAGCGCTCTCGCAATCACCGAACTGTACTTTCACACTCACCTCGCCCAGTGCATCCTGACCGGTGGAAGTGGCTCGTACATTGTAGTCCACCAACTCCCCATGCGTCTGCGTAATACGGTCTATGGCCTTAAAACAAGCATTCACCGGGCCGTTTCCTATGGCACAATCCGTATACTCCTCATCGTCTTTGATAAGTGTAACAGTGGCTGTGGGGCGTGCGGAATCGCCACCGATAAACTGGATGTGAGCCATCTTCCACACGCCGTTCGAGGTGTCCAGAGAGTCGTCCACCAGCGAAGAGAGGTCGTCATCGTACACGAATTTTTTGCTATCGCCCACCTTCTTGAAGCGCTCGAAAACGGCGGTAAGCTCATCGTTCGAAAGAGTGTGACCGAGCTTCTCCAAGCGAGCTTTCACGGCTGCTCGACCGGAATGCTTGGTAAGCGGAAGCTCTGTCTCGCCCCAGCCTACCTCCACCGGGTCTATAATTTCGTAGGTTTCACGCTTAGCAAGAATGCCGTGCTGGTGAATACCGGAGGAGTGAGCAAACGCGTTCTCGCCTACGATGGCCTTGGAGCGTTGCACCAGCATGCCGCTCATACGAGCTACCACGCGACTGGTTTTCACAATCTCGCGCGTATTGAGGTTGTGAGGCTTGCTGCCGGACTCGAAGCCAAAAGGCTCCGGGCGTGTGGACAGAGCCATAGCCACCTCCTCTATGGCAGTGTTGCCTGCACGCTCGCCAATGCCGTTTATCGTCCCCTCCACCTGACGGGCACCGGCCTGCACGGCGGCCAGGGAGTTGGCCACAGCCATACCGATGTCATTGTGGCAGTGTACGGAGATGATAGCCTTGTCGATATTCTTCACATTATCCTTCAGGTACTTAATGATAGTGTAGTACTCTGAGGGAGTAGTAAAGCCCACGGTGTCGGGGATATTCACAGTCGTAGCGCCGGCATCAATAACAGCCTCCACCACCTGAGCCAAATAATCGTGCTCGGTGCGGCTGGCGTCCTCGGCCGAGAACTCCACATCATTCACCAGACTCTTGGCCAGTTTCACACCAGCCACAGCCATTTCCAGAATTTCCTCCTTGCTCTTCTTCAGCTTAAACTCGCGGTGCAGCGGACTGGTAGCAAGGAATACGTGGATGCGGCCACGCTCACCCGCCGGCGCCACAGCAGCTGCGGCCTGGCGAATGTCGTTCTCCACACAGCGAGCCAGACCGGCTATGCGGCACTTCTTCACCGTGCGCGCTATCGTATGCACGGACTCAAAGTCACCATCCGAGATGCAAGGAAAGCCGGCCTCTATCACATCCACACCTAGCTTCTCGAGCTGACGTGCTACCTCCAGCTTCTGGCGGAGATTCATGGAAGCTCCGGGACACTGTTCACCATCGCGCAGCGTGGTGTCGAAGAATAATACCTTGTCGCTCATTGCTAGTATTGTGTTGTTGTTGAAAGATAGCTATTTTACACGGATTCAAAAAAAAAAGCAAGTCTCGCGCGCATTATGACACATGCGAGCAAACACGCAGACACACGCTGCTCAAAACAAAAAAACGCCACCGGCTCATCTCATCTGCCAGCCGGCACGAGCCTCATTTTTCTGCATGCGAGCATTGTCCTGCAAAGCCTCGGCATATTTGCTTGCAGGGCGTATGGCATTGGCGCGGTAAAAATAGTCGTCCGAACTGCGAAAATCTCGGTCGTTGCGGGCTATAAGCCCCAGCAGATAGTATGCCTCTGCGCAGTTCGGGTTATGGCGCAGTGCATTTTCTGCCAAGCTCTTACCATTTGCCCAATTTCCCACGGCGCACGCGCGTGCAGCCTGCTCCAGAGCAGGGTTCGATTCATCCGGAGTTATATACTCGCTGTATGTCACTTGCCGCGGCGTAAGATCCTCCATAATCTCTGCGGCAAAATCTGCACAGGCCTCACGCAACTCCATGTGCCCCTCACTGTTCACCCATATACTCTCCGCATAATCACGGCGGTATATCTGCCGGCCATCTTGCATAACCGTCACGACAGCATGCAGATAGGGGGTGGGATAGTGTTCCGACTTTTTCCGCGTCTCAACCTTCCGCCTCTTGTGTGGAGGCGGAGGAGGATTCTCAATGTACACGTTATGGAGTTCCAAGCACGTATTTCCATGGAATTGTGCGTAAAAAGCATCCTGAGCAATCTGCAAACGGAAAGCGTCCGCCAAACGGCGCCCCGTGCGGCTTCCCTCGCAATCACGAACCATCAGTGCGGCACCTCGCCCTAGGTCAATCTCCGCCGGCTTCAGAGTCTTCATCTGAATCTGTACCCCGCAGGCACTCAGCAGCATCACCAGCACGCAGTTTGTTATTGCTCGAAAAAAGTTCTTCATATCTACAGGCCACTTATACTACAAAGTACCCAAAAAGTAAATACAAAATTGTCCGTACAAAGAAAATCCTCAACGGATAAACAAGCATGGCATACGAACTGAGCAAAAGCGGGGGTGGGGCTTACTTTCGCATAGCGGCCTCCAGCATGCGGGAGGCCGGCACATGGCCGGAGGCTGCGGCTTTCCGCCACCACTCCAGAGCGGCTTCGCGGTTCTCCGGCATGCCTTGGTAGCCATGGTAGAGCATCATTCCGTAGCGAAACTGCGCCCAAGCCTCCCCGGCCTCGGCGGCTCTCACAATACGCTCCTGAAAATTGCGTAGTTCACGCTCCTGCACCTCGGGAGGCAGGTCAGACTCGCCGGGCAACTTGTCAGAGGTGCGTCTCCTATCCTGCAAAGTTTGCGGAGCTTCTCTGCCGGCATAGCTGATAAACCACGGCACCATGACCGCTAAGCAGACAGAGTAGAAAAGGACGAAATGGATAATCCCGGCATCCCCACTGCTGCGCATAGCAAATAAGCGAGGCACTCGCGATGAGCCGGAGCTTCGGCGACGGCGGCCACGCGCGTCTCGGCGCTCGTGGGCATGGCGCACAGATACCCGCACACTGCGGCGAGCAGCCATGGCAGCCAGCTCGGGGGCGTTGTTCAGGCGAGTTTGGCGCTCCAGCCAAGCATCGTAGTCTGCACGGCGCTCCGGCTCTCCCAAAACCCGATAAGCCTCTGCCACCAGCTTAAAACGCTCCTCGGCATAGGGATTTCCGGCATTCAGATCCGGGTGGTAACGCCTGGCCTGGCGTCTATACGCCGCCTTGACCTCCGCAGCTGAGGCCTTTTCCCCGATGTCCAGAAGCTGGTAATAGTCTGTGCGCATTTCCTTTGCAGAGGCAGTTTAACATATCTTCCTCATGCGGAAAAGAAGAAAATGCAGAATAAGCTTTACAAGTTTGTAACAACTGCTATACTGACAGGTAGGAATTGTACCGCCATGCATGTACCACGTAGCGACAGGAGTCTGGATTTCATAGCCCGAGGCTGCAGCCTCGGGATGGTGCTGGTGTACCTCCCTGTGGTGTTACTCACTATCCTGCTGGGGCTGAGCATTGCAGAGCCATATATTGCCGCAAGCGTAGCGGAATGCGTGTTGTACTTGGCACGCACACTGGGGCTGAAGCCGGACACTCTGGTGATGCTGAGCACGGCGGTTCCGGTACTGCATGCTCTGCTGCAACATAGCAACCGCCGCCACGGTATAGGCGGAGGCCGCTGGATTCTCTACAGCGGCGTGTATCTGGCTCCGCCCGCATTTGCATGTCTGTACTATGCGGGGCTCCTGCTACTTGCTAATTCTTTGTAATCTCCTCTGCAACAAAGCCTGCGAAAGTGTGCTGCGGCAGCCACCCCAACTCATACAATATTTGAGCCGATACAGCATGCGAAGTGGTCGCGCGGCAAGAAGGCTGTGCGCTTTGAGCGGAAACGGGCACCCCTGTAACACGCTCCAGCAACTCATAAGCTGCGGCTTTGGTAAAACTTTGCCCACAGACAGCGCAAATACCACGATACTGAGTCTCTGCCAGCAGTTGCAGAGCCGCCGCCGCATCCTCCGCATGCACATAGTTGAGCACCCGCTCCGCAGAGCCGGCCAGACAAGGCTCTCCGGCCAGGTGGCGCCGCAGTAGTTCGCAGCGCCCGGAGCTGTACAAAGCGGCCAACCGAGCAACGGCACCTCCGGAATCCAGCACCACGGATTCAGCCTGGTGCAACACAAGCCCGCGCTCGCTCATACCGCTATACAACGAGGTGGAGGAGCAAAACACACAGCGCCCGGCCAAGCCGGCAGATGCAAGATTCCGCGCCGTTGCCAAGTAGCAACGGCGGTAATCC
>JAZNTO010000044.1:0-37976 GCA_045591805.1 Akkermansia sp.
CCCCGCTCCACCGCACGGCCTCGCCCCCCCCGTGTATCCCCCACGGAGCTTGCAAACGCAAAGACATAAGTGGAAGGAAAGGATTGACGATTGCCGATTGACCATTGACGATTGACGATTGACGATTGACGATTGACAAATGACGAATGACGAATGACGAATGGAGTCACCGAGCGATAGCGAGATTTCACTGAGGGCGACAAGCCCGAAGTTTCACCGAGCGCAGCGAGATTTCACTGAGGGCGAACAGCCCGAAGTTTCACCGAGCGATAGCGAGATTTACTCGTTTTTCGGTGCAAAACTCGGAGACCGTTGCTAGGCTTCGCTCACTTCGTATGTCGGAATTCGTCCCTCGTACATTTTTCATTGCTCGTTTTTCGGTGCAAAACTCGGTGGAATTTCACGGAGCGGCTAAATTTTAGCTCTGCGGGATGGGAGTTTGCGGAGAGGCGGAGCGAGCATGCCGTGCTCGAAAGCCTCTGCAAACATGCGTGCGGCATCTGCGGAGTGGGAGGCGGCATTGTGCAGCGGCTTCTCGCGACAACTGCCGCCGGAGGCATCCGGGGCGGTGCGGTACATCTCCAGACAAGTGAGACCGGAGGGCTCCTGCACGCCGTGCATGTTGAGGCGTCCGCAGAGCGTATCCCTATGGAACCAGCTGCGCGGCAAGAGTCTGCGCAGGGCATTGATACCCCGCCAGATATCCGGTGTGCGGGGGACCACGCGCACACTGTGTATGCCGCAGCGTGCGAGACTCTCCACGTAGGATTGTCCGTGCGGGTCTCGGTGGGCGGCATCGTGCGGCAGGAAATGCGCGGTCACGGGTCCGTAGCGTTGCTGCCAGAGCTGCACCACCTCGGCATAGTGCTCCAGCGGGAGCTGATTGGCCGCGTAGTGATTCAGCCAGTAAATGCTCTGCCCGTAGCATTGCAGCAACCAGATGGCGGTGTGGTCGCTCAGCCCCAAATCCCAAGCGGTATAGAGCGGCTCATCTGCGCGGTATGCAAACTCGCAGCCAATGCGCCCCTGCTCACGCAGGGCGGCGAGCTGAGCGCCGTATATGGCGGATTCGTTGCCGGTGGAGAAAGCTTCATCCGGCGTGCTTGGGTACTCTTGGCGCATGGCGGCGCCCATATTGCGAGCCATGCGGGCGTACCATAGCTTTTGCCCCGGGGAAAGGTGGTAGCCGAACTCGCTCTCCAGGCGGTCGAAGTATTCCGCAAACGCCTCTGCTCCGGCCGGGGAGCCGGAGAGAGAGTAGCCGGGGTTATCCATCCAGCTGAAAAAGAAGAAGCGGAAGTCCAGAGGCGAGAGCTCGCCTGAGTTCTGCATGGCGCGGGAGGTTAGCTCGTAGTTCACCCCATAGCGTCCGCCCTCGTGCGTGCTTTCCAAGATGATGGTACCCTCTGCCGATACAGTGTTGATGGTTCCGGTGCGAATCTCGCGAGCGCGCCAGGGAGCATGCACCGACACGTGCGCCAGCTCAGACACATGCAGCAGCTGCAGGGTGCCGCCGCGCAGGGTGGTACCCAGGCGGATATCGCTGCCGTTGGAGAAGCCCAGGCGTGTGCGGGCATCTGCCACGGGGTGCCACTCGTTGCGGCGGAAGCGGCCAGTATGCTGCTTGATGAGGCGCCCCAGATAGGCGAGTGCGTGCTCGCGGGTGTCCGGGTACGGCGGCAGGTAGTCCAGGTGCTCCCAGGCGAAGCGGAGTTTCTCCAGCTTCTGCTCGGCATCGGGCAGAGTTTTGTCGATGATGCCTGCATGGTAATTCGGCGTAAAGAGGCAGCGGTCCAGCATAAGAATCGCCACGTAGGTGGAGATACCCAGCTGGCGGGCTTTGAGCACGGCATTGCGGTACCACAGCCCGCTGTGCAGACGCTTCTGAGCCGCATTCATGCGGAAACGCTGCATACGGCCGTTCTTATCCTCTATCCAGTAAAGATTGTTGAGGCGCCATAGCGGGTCGTCCAGTCGCCCGCGAAGTGTGGTTTGCATGAGTTTTCTGAGCATGGCGGTCTAGTCTTTCCGTGGGTCGTTCTGCTTCTTTACGGCCTTGAATCTGCGTTTGAGCCAGTCGCGGTTGATACGCTCTGCCTCGCGAGCTTTCATCTCCAGCCGGCGCTTCCGGTACTCGGGGTCTGCCTCCAGCGCCTCGCGGCGAGACGAGATGAGCTGCAGCTCGTCTACAAGCTTATCCACCCACTCGCGGCTCAAGAGCGGGCTGCCGAGCAGGGACTCTTGCTGTGGCAGCGGCTCAGCCGTGGCGGCGCTTTCTTCTGCCTGTGCAGCAAGTTGAGCCCGGCGCGCCTCCGCGAGCCTTGCAGCCTCCAGATGCTCGTTGTAGTGGGCGAGTACACGCTCCTTGTCCGGGCCTTCCGCAGCCAAAGCAACTAGGAGTTCGCGCATCTCGTCCGGATTTTCGCGCAGGAAATCAACTGTGCGCCGCAGGTCGCGGTAGGCTTCCTGCATCTGAGCCGAAGATTCGTTCTCTGCCGCAGAGATACAGGAAATCAAGTCGCAAGCCAAGCCTACAGCCCGAATACCGCCGTGGGAAAGCTCTTCCGGCATCACGCCATGCATGCGGCGCGAGAATCCGGTGTCCTCGTAAAGCTGCATGAGCAACTCCACCGGAGACTGCTCCACCGGAACCCAAGCCCCGCCGGGACTTCCCTGCTCCGCCAGCCGGAACACGCCCGCCATGGCGCGTTCCGCCAATTTGTAGCCGGCCTCAAAGTCCGCCACTTCCGAGCTGCGCTGCAGGTGTGAAGCCGCCCGCCGGAACTCGTGCAGCGGCACAAGCGTCGGGGTATCCGTGGCGGCATTGTCCTGCCCCACATACACGCCCTTGCGGGAGCCCACGACATAGGGCGGCACCACGTACTCGCCGGTGGAGCTGCTCTCGCCGGGCATGAGGCGGTACACATGGTAGGGCGCCCACTCGCTCTCGTATGCGGTGATATGCTCGAAGAGCGGCAGGAAAACATCCTCCACCGGAAGCGCTTGCAAATACGCGTCTTCTGCCAAAGCCGGAGATGCTTCGCCGCCGGCTAAATCGTCCGCCATGTGCCAGAGCAACTCCCGAAGATGCACGATAGCCGGGCGGGGAGTCCAAAGCTCCAGCCCCTGCGGCTTGTTGTGGCTACCGCCGTAGAGCTTGCCGCGCCAGCGTATGTGCTCCCCATCGTAGGAGGAGAGACGCTCCGGGTAGGTACGCAAGGCATCCAGAGTAGCAAGCGCGCGGCGCACCTTTTCGGAATCGCGTATAAAGGTAGGAGTATCGATAAGCTCCACGGCATAATCTCGCCGTGTGTGGTGCTGCGACTCGAAGTCGCCGGGTATATTGTCCCCCAAATACCCGACGCGGCGGTGGCTCCCGCGGCGCAGGATACGCACACGCTCCGCATCCCCCTTCTGCAAACTGTAGAGGTGCAGAGAGGGGTGCATGCGCAACACTTCGTCCAAATTTGCCAAGGCAGCCTCCACCGAGCCGGGCGCCTCCCGGAGCGAGTCCCCGCCGGGTGGCAGCAAGTGAGAGCTCAACTTCTCGCGCTCCCCGGCGGGCATAGCTGCCCAGGTTTCGAGCGGGTAGCGCAGTATGTTCCAATACGCGGCCGATGTGTTGCGGAATATGTGGTCGCCGCCTTCGTTGTGCACCCAGGATTGCTCGGCACGCAGGTGATGATCTGCGGAGAAGGCAGCTTTCATGAGCTTGGCGATGGCGGCATCCGGTATTCCGTCCGCAAATTGTTTGCGGCAGCGCTCCACCAAAGGGGCCAAGCGCTGCAACTCGCCGAAGGTCTGGTGGTTGAGCCAGCGCTGGATTTTGTCCTTCTTGAAACTCCGGCGCACCTGCTTCCTGCCCTCCCCCTCCGGCACCTCGCTGCGGAACTCGTAGCCGGGGCTGAAGGCAAACAACGCATACCAATCCTTAAACGATTGCGGTACAGGCAGCTCCATGACCCGCGACAGGAAATAGCGCAGCGTAAACCGCCCCATCGCATCCCCGAGACGCCGTATCATACCCCGCCGCCCCTCCGGTGCCTTCGGCATCTGCGGAAAATGCGCGGCTTGCGGCATCTCCAGCAGCTCCCGGCTTATCTTGGGCGTAAGCAAGCCGGCTTTCACCAGAAAATCCGCCGCTTTCTCAGCCGGAAGCAAGCCGGAATCCAGCTGGCGAGTCCAGTACACCACAAAACGCCCCAGTGCCAGGCTCAACGGCGTCATGGACGAGTATTTCTCCAGGCGGTAGTTCTCGCCCGCCAATTTCTCCGTAACTGTGTGGAAGCGATACTCCTCCTCCAAGGCCTTGGGAGCCCGGACGTGCATATTGCGGATGAGGCCGGGTTGCCGGCAGGAAGCATCCTCCAGCCACATGCGCCCCAGCTCACGCAGGGCGATATTGCAGAGCTGGTCGTGCCCGGAATAGTCGTAATCCCCGGCGCGAGGGAGTGCGGAAAGGCAGTCCGGATTGTAGAACTCGCGGCGCATCCATTCCTCCGCCGGGGTACCCAGCGGCATAAAAGTGAGGGCGGCGTTGCCTGCCAAATCCCCGAAAGCAGCATCGAGACTGCCGTGCCAGGGCGTGTTGGAGCCATCCGGGCGGCGAATGCGGTAGAGGGTGCTGCCATCCTCCCCGGCTGTCTGCTCCGGGCGAAAACCGGTGAGGTGCATGTACATGGCAGCGCGTTCCGCCCAATCCGGCATGGGCGGAGCGGGAGATTTCGCGGTCTCCGGCGGAGCAGCCGGCAGCTGCAGCTCGCGGCGCAGCAGGTGCGCGTAGGCCTGCGCCGGGCTTTTGCTCTGTGCCAGCAAGGCGCGGAAATCATCCGTCATGGGCAGCATATCGCTCAATATGGCGGAGCAGGCGCGCGCACGGTACATCAACCAGTAGAAATCCCGTACCTGCGGATACTGGGCCACACTGCGGTGGTCCGGCATGAGGCAGTAAGTATTGATATCGGAGAGCAGCTCCTCGGGAGCGTTGCTCAGCCACGGCACGGTGTGCAGAGCAGTAGCCCCTTCCCCCCGGCCGCTGTAGCGAGCCAGCAGCTGCCCGCAGGCAGAATCGAAAGCCTCGAATACCTCCTGCTCTGTCTTACCCTCGGCTCGCCCGCATATAGCCGCGGAGGCCAGCTCGAGGAATTGCAGGCGGGTTTGCTCTGCCTCCGCCTTGAGCTGCTCCAAAGCTTTTCCGCGTCGGGAGGTCACCACATCCTCGCCATAGAGCTGCAGCAGTACATTGAAGGAGAGCTGGCGCAACTCATCGAAACGACGCTTCACCTCGTCCAGCCGCTCGGCACCGGCCTCCGGCGCATAGGAGGCATTGCGAGCAGGCAATGCTTTGGCGTGCCGGTAGCGCAGCAGAGGATGCTCATTGCGGAAGTAGTAGGTATGCCCGTAGATGCCGCGGCCATTCATCAGCCCGCGTTTGGCGCGTCCGCTGTCGATGCTTAGCTCCGCTATGTCCCCGGCTGTGCGGCGTATGCCCCCGGCCAGGCGCTCCCACTCATTCAGCAAGGCATAGCCGGCGGCTTTGTCGGCTTTCACCCCGGGCGGGAGCGGCTTGGCCGCCACTTCGAGCCCCTCCGTAAAACTTACCGGCAGCTGCAAGAACTCACGCACCACCTCCCGGTTCCGGAAAAGAGGCTCGCCTTCGGTCTGCAAAAGGCTCATGGCTCGCATGATATCGAACGAATAAAAATGGTCATTCCACAGGCGACTCTCGCGCAGTGCCGTTTTCAGCAATTCATTCTGCTGCAGCGGGTTTTGCTCCCGCAGAATAGTGTCCACCTTGTCCTGCGGAACGCCCCATTCCAGCAGACGCTGCCCCGAGCCCAGCACATTGTCTGCCGAGCGGAAGTGGTGCAGAGCCGCCCTCCCGGCACCTATGAGCAGGAAAGGAAGCGTGGCGGCCGCCTCGCGCATGTTGCACTCTATATCGGTGAGATTCTCGCCGAACTGCTGCCAGTCTATGTTGGAGGCAGTGCGCCCCGCACGGGCGGCCAGCTCGTGCACCCCCAAATCCGCCGCAGCAGCGGCCTTACCGGCCAGCATGAGCTTTACCCCCTCAGCCGAAGTACCCAGCATGGTTTTCAGCCCTGCCAAGCTATAGCTTGCCACCCCGCTGCCGCGAGCCCGCAAGAAGCGGGAGATGCTCTGCTC
The DNA here is from genome assembly GCA_045591805.1 of Akkermansia sp. GTDB lineage: Bacteria > Verrucomicrobiota > Verrucomicrobiia > Verrucomicrobiales > Akkermansiaceae > Akkermansia. The sequence goes on from JAZNTO010000044.1 coordinate 6,166, forward strand.
CAGCAGACGCCCGCCCACGCGGCTCATGCCCATGTAGATGGCCCCCTGCACAGCGCCACCTACCACACCGGCGGCTAGCTGTAACTGCTGCGAGCCCTGCGGAGCTCGCTCCCTGGCAGCGGCTACGGATTCCCCCATACCACTGAGAGCCAGAGCGCCAAAGCCCGCGCCACCGCAGCAGGAAAGCACGGCGGAGGGCACGGCCTGCATACCCTCCAGAAAGAAAGTTTCCGCCCGCCCGGCGCCCGCCGGCAACAGAGGGCGCAGGTTCTGCTGCGTAAGGTTGCGTACCTCGTTGAGCACTTGCATGCGTTTATCCCAATCGGCAGCACTTTGCTGCAAACTACCGCCGAACTCGCCGCCGAGATGCCCGCCCAGATTGTCCAGAGTGGCAATGGCTGCATGATTCAGCGCCTGCAAAGCCCCGAAGCCCAAGGAGGACGCCCCACGGCGCACAGCTCGCACGGCACAGGAAGCCGAACTTTCCTGCGCGGCCTCCGTGGGTTGTCCGTTCTTCCGGCGCTGCTGCTGCGCGAGATACTGCGCCAGGTAAGCCACAGTGTCGCGCTCCTGCCCCTGCAGATCAGCCAAGGTATCCACAGCTTGCAACAGACCGGGCGTACCGGCAAACACGCGCGGTGCGGAAAACACATCCTCCTCCACGGCTGCAAATACATCCATACCATCTGCCAGATGCTGAGCTGTAGGCAGCCAACGCTCGCGCAGGTTCCGCCCCTCCTCGTACGCATTTGCCGCCACAACATCCGCCGCCGCCAGCTCTTGGGCAGACAAGCCGGGACAGATTTTGCGAGCGCGCGGAGCAAGCTCTCCGTGCAACCCGGCATAGAATGCGGACTCGTATACGCGCCGGGCTTTCTCCCGCTGTGCGGCCTCGCCCTCGCGGGCGGAAAGCGCCATGAAAACCTCGCGCTCATCGTCCGCCACACCAAGCTCCTGTGCCAGTGCGCTGCGGTGTTTCTGCCACTCCGCCAGCACCTCGCTGCGATTTTTTCCGCGATGATCCACCACCCACGAACGATTGATGGCGGAAAAGAGCGTGTAGTCCCGCTGCTCGGGGCTTAGCCCGGCGGCGTCCGCCCCGGCGCGTTCGCGTACCGCCCGGGGTACGGTGTCGGGATTGCCCGTCAGCACCTCGTGCCAGTAGCGCAGGCGCGGCTCCTCCGGCGGCGGGGTGGCCGCGGGTTCGGGCTCTGCTTCCGGCGGTACAGGCGGGGGCGAGGATTGCTGCTCCATGGGTTCCGTGGGCGTGGTAGCGGGCATCTCTTCCGGCATGTTTTCCCCGTCCGCTGCGGGGGATACGGCTATATCTTTCATTGTCATTTTATTCATTGTTCTTTATTGCTTATCAATCTTCATCGAAACACACCCAGCGATTGGCACCGCTGCGTATCTGCTCCAGCCAGCGTGCTACGGCCTCGCTGCCACTGCGCGCCAGAATCGGCAAGCCGCTGCGCTGCAACTCGGACAGGCGCTCCAGTGCAGCGGAATCCCCAGGGCAGCCAAACTGCCCGGACTCGTACATATGCCACAGGCTGCGGGAGAACGTGCGCCGGTCCGCGGCATCCACCTGCAGGGCAAGTTCCAGCCGCTCCAGCAGCTCGCGACGCTCAGAAAGCGGAATGGGAGCCGTGGCGATATCCAGTTGTAGCTGAGGAAGTGCCGCCTCGTCTGCGGCAGATTCATCCACACGCCGGAACCACACACAGCGCTCGCCGCGCGAAAGTGTTTTTGGCTCCGCCCCGGCTGCGGCGGCCTGAGCCTCGCTCAACAGCCCGGCACGCAAAGCCGCCTGATGCTCCGCCGCCTCCGGCTCCCGGCCGGCCAGCACTCGAGCCGCCAATCGCGCAGCATAGCTAGCGCGAGCACTCCGCCGGCTGCGCTCTACCTCCTCCTGCAACAGCGCAGCCGCCTCCCCTTGCGGTAAGGCTTCCGGCTCCGCAGCGGCATAGTCAGCCAAGGCTTGTAGCGGAGCCGCCGCAAGGGCGGACATCCACCCGGAAGCGCAGGCACGGCTGCGCACCTGCGCCCGCTGCTGCTCCACCTCCCCCTCCGGCACAAATATGCCGGCACCGCTTTGCAACCAAGCCTCCGCCGCAGCTGAGTCCCCGGCCTGTACTGCGGCTTCTACCCGCTGCTGCCAGCCGGAGCGAGCCTGCTGCAGGCGAGCCACTTCGCGATTCCGTAAAGCCTGCACAGAAGCACGGTGGCTGTATGCAGCGGCCAGCATACGGCCGGCCTCGCGAGCGGCGGGAGGCAGTTCTTCCACCGCCTCCGCCAGCCGCGGCGCACTAAGCTGCTGCCAGCTGTAATCCCAATCCTGTACCTCGCGCTCGGCCAGTTCGGCGCCGGTTTCGGCACCGATTTCCTGCAAGCGACCGGAAAACTCTGCCAGCTTCCCGACGGAGTTCACCTGCTCCCGCTCTGCAACCGAAGCGGCACTGCCCGCCAGCACGGACGATATACCGGAGCCCAGCTCACGCACCGCGCTGTCCCAGCCAAGCACCCCCTGCACAGGAAGTTGTATACCGGGAGACGGCGCATGCAGCATGCCCCATTCTTTCATGTGTATTGCCATGCCGCACATCATCCCCCGTCTCCGCAGCATTTACAACAAAAAGCCGTTTCTGCGCCGTTCGCGCGCCATAAACAGCTCTTACTCTCAAAGCCTTACAGAATACACGCGCCACATCGACGGCGCCTATACGCCGCAGCACATTCTGCCCCGCATACACAATAAAGCCTTGCCGCACCCGCCGCGCGCGCGTATAATGTGGCACATGCCAACCGTCAATCTGTCACTCGGAACACGCTCATACCAGGTGCATGTGGAAAATAATGCGCTGGACAGCGTGGGGTACCTTACAGGGCGTCTGCGGCTGAGCGGGAAAGCCGCCATCATAAGCGACAGCAACGTGTACCCTCTTTACGGCGAACTTGTAGTGCAAAGCCTGCAAGATGCCGGCTACAGCACCTCCCTGCATGTGTTCGAAGCCGGGGAGAAAAGCAAAAACCTGCACACTGTGGAGCAGATTGTCAACGAAATGGTGGCCGAGGGACACGACCGCAGCAGCTTCGTAGTGGCTCTGGGCGGCGGAGTTGTGGGCGATATGGCCGGATTTATAGCCTCCATCTACTACCGTGGCATACCCTTCATCCAGATTCCCACCAGTGTCATGGCGCAGGTGGACAGCTCTGTGGGCGGCAAAACAGCGGTGGACATAGCCGCCGGCAAGAATCTCATCGGCGCCTTTCATCAACCCGCCTTGGTAGTGGCAGACCCCCTTACCCTGCTCTCCCTGCCGCCGCGCGTGCTGCGCGAGGGTATGGCCGAAATGGTGAAACACGCCGCCATACGTAAGCCCGCCATGCTGCGTACCCTGCGCCACCTGGCACGCGAAATTGACTTGGGATTCTCCCTGAGCAGCATCGAGCAACTGCCGCAGATTATCGCGGAGAATATCGCCATCAAAGCCCGCATTGTCGAGGAAGATGAGAAAGAAACCCGCGGCGTGCGAGCCTTCCTGAACCTCGGGCACACCCTGGGGCACGGTATCGAGGCCAGCGTGCCCTACGGCGAGCTGTTGCACGGCGAAGTGGTGAGCCTGGGACTGCGCGGCGCCCTATGGCTGAGCCGGAAATACTGCGGCCTGAGCGCCGCGGCGGAGAAAGAAGTGCTCGATACCCTGCGTGCGCTGGAACTACCGCTCTGCCTGCCGGAGCATGTGGAAGTGGAGAGAGCTCTCAAGTTCACCGCCAGCGACAAGAAGTTCAGCGGGGGTAACATACGCTTTGTACTGCTGCGCGCGCCGGGTGAGCCCGTGCTCTCCGAGGACATATCCGCCGAAGATTTGGCAGACGCCATGCAACTCCTTACAACTAAGTAATTTCTACAATTTATAAGCAAAAATCGCAACCACGCCAAACACCATGACAGACCCGCGAACAACACAACTCGCCAAAAACCTCGTAGCCCACTCCTGCCGAGTACAGCCGGGAGAGCACGTCCTGCTGGAAATCATTGACGCGCCGGATGAGATAGCCATCGAGCTTATTCGCGCCGTACGCGCCGCCGGGGCACACCCTCACATCAACCTGCGCCATGGCCGCGTAACCCGCGAAATGCTCTCCGGAGCCACCGAGGAGCAGTACGAAAGTATAGCCCGCGTGGAGCTGGCAGAAATGCAGGGCATGGATGCCTACATCGCCATACGCGGCGGCTTCAACAGCTTCGAGAACTCCTCCGTGCCCGCTGAGGCTATGAAACTGGCTATGAAACACATGCGCCCCGTGCACAACCACCGCGTGGGCAAGACCAAGTGGTGCGTGCTGCGCTGGCCCACCCCCGCCATGGCGCAGGGTGCCGGCATGAGCACGGAAGCGTTCGAGGATTTCTACTTCCGCTGCTGCCTGGCAGACTACGATGCGCTGAAAACCGCCATGGACAAACTGGCCGCCCGCATGATGCAGACGGACCGAGTGCGCATAGTCGGCCCCGGCACAGACCTGAGCTTCAGCATAAAAGGCATGCCGGCCATTCCTTGTGCCGGCGAGTTCAATATACCGGATGGCGAGGTGTTCACCGCCCCCATAAAAGACAGTGTGAACGGCACCATACACTACACGGCCGGCACTCTCTACCAAGGGATTCCCTTCGACGACATACACCTGACTTTCCAAGACGGCAAGATAGTGGAGGCGCACTGCAACGGCAACGATGAAGCGCTGAACAAGATACTGGACTCAGACGAGGGCGCACGCTACATCGGCGAGTTCGCCCTGGGTGTCAACCCATTTATCCTGAAGCCCATGCGCGATATACTCTTCGATGAGAAGATTGGGGGTTCGTTCCACTTCACCCCCGGCCAAGCCTACGAAAACTGCGACAACGGCAATCGCTCCCAGGTACACTGGGATATGGTGTGCATCCAACGCGCTGACTACGGCGGCGGCGAAATCTACTTCGACGGCGAGCTTATCCGCAAGGACGGTATCTTCACCGACCCTGAGCTGGCCATCCTGAACCCCATCATGGAGTAACACCTATGACCGACCCACGCTACAAACAACTTGCTGAGCAGGTGGTGGGCTACGCCGTGCGCGTACAGCCCGGCGAGCATGTGAACCTGCGCATGCTCGATATACCGGATGCCATGGTGGTGGAGCTCATCCGCGCCGTGCGGGCAGCAGGTGGTGTACCGCATGTGGACATCACCCATGCCGCCGTCAACAAAGAGCTGCAGATGGGTGCCACAGAGGAACAGTACGAGCTGGAAGGCCGCTACCGCCTGCAGCGCGCTCAGGATATGGCGGTAAATATCGTCTTTTACGCAGACCACAACAGTTTCGAGTCCGCAGATGTGCCCGCTGAGCGCATGAAAATCGTCAGCAAACACATGAAAGCCGCGAGCGATTTCACCGTAAACAAACGCAAGTGGACCGTGCTCGCCTGGCCCACACCGGCCATGGCACAGGCCGCCGGCATGAGCACAGAGGATTTCGAGGACTTCTACTTCCGCTGCTGCTTGGCAGACTACGCCGCCATGAAAGCAGGCATGCAGAAGCTCAAGGCTATGATGGAGGCCACGGACGAGGTACGCATCGTCGGCCCGGGCACAGATTTGAGCTTTAGCATCAAAGGAGTACCGGCTATCGTATGCGCAGGAGACTGCAATATACCGGACGGCGAGGTCTACACAGCACCCGTACGCAACAGCATCCACGGCACCATCTCCTACAACGCTCCCAGTATCTACCACGGCATTCCTTTCGATGGCGTGCGCTTCCGTTTCGAGAACGGAAAAATCGTGGAGGCGCACTGCAACGGCAACGAGGAAGCGCTCCGCAAGATACTGGATACAGACGAAGGAGCGCGCTACATAGGCGAATTCGCACTGGGGGTCAACCCGCACGTGCTCAAGCCCATGCGCGACATTCTCTTCGATGAGAAGATTGCCGGCTCTTTCCACCTGACACCCGGCCAGTGCTACGACGAAGCGCCAAACGGCAATGAATCCGCCATTCACTGGGATTTAGTCTGCATCCAGCGCCCGGAATTCGGAGGCGGCGAAATCTACTTCGACGGCAAGCTCATCCGCAAGGATGGTGTGTTCATCGACCCGGAGTTGGCCATCTTCAACGCTGCACAATAACGGCTCATGAAAAAGCCTCTCATTCGCCGCCTTGGCCGCCACATACTGCGATTCAGAGTCCGCTACATTCTGTCAGCTGTGCTCTGCCTGTGGCTGGTCTGCAAACTCGGCGAATGGGAGGCATGCAAGCTGGAGTGCAACACCTCCCGCCTGCCCGCTGATACCCTGCCCGGCGCAGGTCCGCTGCGTATCGCCCTTATTACGGATGTGCACAACAACCGCGAACAGTTCGAAAAAATTGTGCTCGAGCTGCGCCGGCAGAAGCCGGAGCTCATCGTCTTTTGCGGTGACCTAGTGACAGCCACCAAGCGATTCTCGCGCTCCCGCTGGGCAATTCAAGGCTTCCGCGAGCTCACGAACATCGCACCCACCTTTGCCGTTTTCGGCAATCACGACTACGAAATGCCCGCGCAGGTGGAACGAATCTACACCACTGCAGGTGTCAGACTCCTGCGCAACGAAGCCGTGGATTGGACAACGCCAAGCGGCAAATCCTTGCGGCTCATCGGCTTGGGGGACTGGAACGAAGGAGACGAAGCCCCGGAACGATGCATGCTCCCACCCGGAGCGGAAACCAAGCCCGTGCTACTGCTTTCCCACGACCCGGAGAGCCGCCTGCTGCTGCGCGAATACGATTGGGATATCATGCTCAGCGGCCACACACACGGCGGCCAGCTCGGCATCCCCTTCACAAATATCTACCTGAGCTTCCGCTCATCCATGCCCGCAGGGCTCTTTCCCTTCGAAGGCAACCGCCGCGTCTTCGTCTCCCGCGGAGTCGGCAGTATCTACGACATGCGCTTCTTCTGCACTCCGGAAATCAATATACTCGATATAGGCGAGTAAGATGTCGAGTTCCTAGCCCCCCTTTACCGCCCCATTCGGGAGTATGAGAGGGCGATAAGGAGAAGCGAAAGAGCGAGGTGCACGGCTGAGGCGAGGCCGCCTACAAAAATGATAGCCAAGGCGGCTTGAGCGTCCGTATGCAGCTGAGCGGCAATGGCCACGCTCACCGGGAACAGAGCAAAAAGAAGCCCGGCGCAGAAAATCAGCCTCCCGCGTACAGGGGCTTGCTGCGCCTCCTGAGTATAGCTCATGCCCAGCACAAGCAGGGCATTGATGCTACCGCTAAACACCGAGGCAAACGCTCCGCTGCTCACGCCGCCGCCACCCACAAAGCTCCAGAAAATAAGATTGAGTAGGATATAAACAAGCGCCACAACCCGAGCCGGGTGCTGCAAAAATGAGTGGGGGTGTACGTTGGTTTTCATAGAAGGGTGAGGTTCGGAGGCTCGGCGGGTAGCCCCTGCCGAGCCTCCGAAAAAGCTTACGCCAAGGTGCGCACCTTGCGCTCCCAGCTCCAATCCCAGCGGGTCAGAGAGGCGAAGCAGGCGGCAAGCAAATCTACACTGGCCTGAATATCCACCTTGTGGGCCATCTCAATGCTCTGGTGAACATTGCGCACGGGGATAGACACCGCTCCGGCCACTGAACCGCCGGCGCAGAACTTCTGCATGGCACCGGCATCCGTACCGCCGGCTGCGAGTAGCTCCAGCTGGTAGGGGATTTCTTTCTCCTCGCACAGAGCCTGCATGAACTTCACCATGCGGTTGTCGGTAATAAGTGTACCATCGTACACCTTGATGGCCGTACCCTTACCCAGCACGGTGCATTTGTCGTGGCTGTTGGAGCCGGGGGTATCGAAGGCGATGGTGACATCCAGCGCGAAGGAGAAATCCGGCTGGATAGCCTGTGTGGCAACCTGGGCGCCGCGAAGCCCTACCTCCTCCTGCACGGAGAATACAGCGTAGAGATCGTAGCAAGGACGCTCGCCGGCGGAAAGGATAGCACGGATTGCCTCGATGAGCAAGTAGCACCCCCCGCGGTTGTCGATACTCTTCACATTCAAGCAGTCTCCCATCTCTATGAGATCGCCCACGCGGGTGATGGAATCGCCCGGCGTCACATACTTCTCCACCTCCTCTTTGGGCAGACCTACGTCCACCACATAATCTGTAACGGCGGGCATCTTGCTGCGTTCCTCCGGGCTCATCACATGGATGGGTTTTACCCCCATGCACCCCGGCAAATCCTTGGTGCCGTGCACAATCACACGTTGGGCGGTGAGTGTTTTGGGGTCGAAGCCCCCCAAGGGCAGAATGCGGATAAAGCCATTGTCATCGATGTGGCGTACAATAAAGCCAATCTCGTCCATGTGAGCCGCGCACATGATTTTCTTGTCGCTGCTCTTGCCCTTGATGAGAGCGGTCACGTTGCCGATGTTGTCCACAGAGATGGAGTCCGCCAGCGGCGTCATCTCCTGTATGATGAGGTCACGAATGCCGTACTCGAAACCGGAAGCACCGGTCGCCTCGCAAAGGTCCTTAAACAGTTTGATATTCATCGCGCCGCAAGTGTAGCGCAAAACCCCGCTTTTGGCAAGAAAAATGAGCTACACTTCCCTGAAAACGCCCCTTGCGGAGCATTTCCATGCCAAACACCGAAAGTCGGCCTCCGGCATCAGATATAAGTACGTATGACTGCCTTCTCGCGCAGACGCTCCACCCACTCGCGGTAGCGCTTCTCGTTGTTTTTGCGGCGCACGGACTCATCCACACGCTGCTTTATGCCGGGAGCATTGAGCGAGGGCGCGGGAGCCTGACGCTTGTCGATAACGCGCACAATGGTGAACCCGGCGGGGTCCAGCAACGGGCCCACAACCTTGTTCTTGGGCAGAGAAAACACGATATTGGCAAACTCCACCGCTAAGTCATTGCGCTTGATATAGGGCCAGCGACCGCCGTCCTCTGCGTGCATGTCCTGCGAGTACTCGCGGGCGGCGTCCGCAAAGGAAATTTCGCCTTTCTCCAAGCGCTGCACCAGCGCCTCAGCCTTGTGCAACTGGTACTCCGGCGACATGTTGGGGTCGGACCGGTCGACAGCCGGGATAAAAATCTTGTCGTAGCGGATGGAATCCTGAGTCATGTCGCGGTAGTCTGCCTTAGTGGCTTGGTACTCTGCGCGAATTTCATCCGGAGTGGGAGGTATACCACGGTCGTAGCGAGAGCTGCGCATACCGGCCACGGTCATCTCCTTGCGCACGGAATTACGGTAGTCCGCATAGCTCATGCCGCGCTGTTTCAGATCTCTGAGCAGAGCCTCGCGATCGCCGTTGAACTGCACCAGCAAACGGCGGGAAATTTCCTCATTCACCGCGCTCTCAGGGTACATGAAGCCGCGGTTATCGAACTCGCTAAGCACCAGCTCACGCTCTATAAGCTCTTGGAGCACCTGCTTCTTGGCCTTCACAAGCTCCGCGTTGAAACGCGGTCCCTGACGCGGGTAGAGCATGGAAAGCTCGCGCACATACGGAGCCAGAAGGAAGCGCACCTCGGCAGAGGTGATGGGGCGCCCATTCACCGTAGCGGCAACTCGGTTCACGATACGGGGTGTCCCCGCTTGCGCTGCCTGAGCTTCTCCCACGGCGGAGCTCAGGCTGCATACGGCCAGAAATAACACGGCAAAACGGCTCAGGTGCTTCATACTCCCCACATCTTACACCATCGCACGCATTTTGCAACCTTCATTTTTGTCAACAACGCACTTTATTCTCGCATTTGCGCCCGAACTATGCTAAAAATACAGGGTACACCAAACATATCTTACACCGCCTATGGCTATCAAACTGTTCATACCGGGTCCGACTATCGTGTCGGAAGACATTCTGGCTGAGATGAGCCAGCCCATGATTGGGCACCGCTCCAAGAAAGCCTCTGAAATCCAAAAGCGCATTTCTGACAACATGCAGAAAGTGCTCTTCACGGACAACCGCATTTTGCTCTCCACCTCCTCCGGCTCCGGGCTCATGGAAGGAGCCATCCGCTCCTGCACGGCCAAGCGGGCTGCTGTGTTCTCCGTAGGCGCTTTTGGCGACAAGTGGTACAAGATGGCCATCGCCAACGGCATTCCCGCAGAGAAGTTCTCCAGCGAGATGGGTGAGCCCACCACTCCCGAGATGGTGGATGCCGCTCTTTCCACCGGCAAGTACGACCTCATCACCGTAACCCACAACGAAACCTCCTCCGGCATCCAGAACCCGGTGGAAGAGATAGCCGAGGTCATGAAAAAATACCCGGATGTTGTGTGGTGTGTAGACGCAGTTTCCTCCGCTGCCGGCTCTAAGATTGAGACGGACAAGCTGGGGATCGATGTACTCATCACCTCCACCCAGAAAGCGCTTGCCCTGCCCCCCGGCCTCGCCATCTGCGCCATGAGCAAGAAAGCCTACGAGCGCACCGCCGAGGTGGCCAACCGCGGCCTCTACTTTGACCTGCGCACGCTCTGGGACTTCATCGACAAGAAGAACTACCAGTACACCTCCACCCCCTGCCTCTCCCTTATGTATGCGCTCGACAAGCAGTTGCAGCACATCGTGGAGGAGGAAGGTATCGAGAACCGCTTTGCCCGCCATGAGCAGTGCGCAGAGTTCACCCGTGCCTGGGCGGATGAGTACTTCCGCGTCTACCCGAACCGCAAGTACCTCTCCAAGACACTCACCGTCATCGATGCCCACCCCAAGGGCTGCTCCGAGCTCATCTCCATTCCTGAGCTGAACAAGGCTCTGGCAGAGCGCAACATGCAGCTGGGCAACGGCTACGGAGGTCTGAAAGACAAGACTTTCCGCATTGCGCACATGGGCGAGCTCTGCCTGGACGACATGAAGGAGATTACCTCCGCCGTGGTAGACGTGCTGAAGCTCAAGTAAAGCGCTCTCCTACACCATTTCCAGCGAACCGCTGCCCGAAAAGCAGCGGTTCTTTTTGTAGTTCAGCGGCGGAATAAAAAAACAAGCACGCTTTGCACCACCCGCAGCAACAAGGACAAAACGAGAGCACCAATACTCAGCCACAACATCATGAGCAGAGGCACTGCATAGGTTAGTATCTCGGCATCGCTCCGGACGTTATCGACTGCCTGCAACGGCAGCTCACTCGCTCCCGCCAACGCAACCAGCCAGCAGAGAAGCGGCACTGCGCTGGGCAACGCCAGCGGAGAATCCCACTTCATGAGCCCCTTCCCCGTGCTCGGTGGTGCCGCCAGAAACAATGGTCCGAGGCTCAACATGCCTCCCCACAGCAGAAAACCGGCCAGACGCATCCCGACACCCACCTCCTCATACGAGCCGAAAAATCCCCACGCTACCAAGTTGAATAACAACCAGATAGCTATAACTCCATACACACCGATACGTACCGCCCTGTATACCTTGCGTCTCATGCTATGTGTTAGACTCACGACTTACATGCACGTTCAAAAAAAACGCCCTTGCAACCGGTATTGGCTGCAAGGGCGTGAAGATTGTTTGTCAATAACGCTGCTTCCGCTAGAGGCTTACACTTATTCTGCCTCGCTCTGCTTCTCCAGAGTCCCGAACTTCCCTTGGCGTATCTGGCTCATCAGGCCATTCACGTGGCGCACCCAAGAGCCGGTGCTGGAGCAATACACACGGCCAATCTGAGCAACGGTCACTCGCCCCTTGGCTCGATACTTTGCCAGCAGCTGAGCGAGGTCCTGCACGCATGCCTCCTTGCTCTCGTATCTGCGCTGGCCTTTACGCCCCATGATGCCCGCCAGATTATTCCTGCGGCGGGCAGAATAAGACGTTGCGTTGGCGGATTCATGGCGAATTATCGCCTCCATTAACACGGGGTCCACTCCATGTTTCGCGGCCGCATCATTGATAGCGGGGCGAAGAGCCGTTACAGTCTCGGCCATCGCACTACACGCCAGCATGATGCCGGTCATTAGAATTGTGATGGTAGATCTCATGTGGCGGACAGTATACAGCATAAAACTGTTTTGTCAACCCCAAAAATTGATTTTTCTTAACTTTTCCTTATTATTAACTGCTCGCAGCTCTAAATAAATAAGTTTTCAAACAAGTTTGATAGGCCTATACATTTCTGTGTTATTTTTTGCCTATACGAGACTTACGAAGAATGGCACGAATAGCAGCAGCATTCGGACCACACACACAGTCATCCACAGTTGCACCGGAGGAAGTGCGGGCGTTGACATCTGCCCCATGCTCCAACAGCCACTGCACAAGGTCAGCAAGACTAAGCTCGCAGGCGCAATGCAGAGCCGTACTGCCCTTCCCCTCCGCATCTGTGATGTTGGCGTGTTCTCCAGCCTCAATTCGCCGCAGCAGCCCCAGCAACCGCTGCTGATACAGGCGCTCCATAGCTGTAGCAAAGGTGCGTTTTTCCAATGCAAGCATCAAGCGTGTAAGCTTCGCATCTGCCCGGGGGGTAGGCTGAGGCGCGGCATAGCGGATGTTCGCCCGTATATTGCGAATGGTGCCGACATAGTTCCCGTGGTACACCCCCTCGGTAGCAGTTGCAGTGGTGGGAGAATCGAAGCGTAGGGTAAGCACGCGCACGGCATCCGCCTGCTGAGCTTTCCACATATCTACGTCGATTTCCACGGTGTCCTCCGCGATGGCACGATAGGTATAGATGCCACCGCTGCCCGGAGCGGCAAGGGGCAGCAAGCGCCGCGTAGGCTTGATAGCCAGAGCCGTTCGAGTAAATGCCTCAGCGGCCCCCCGGTGGTTGCGGCAAGCTTCCGCATACGACACCCAACCGCTCTGCCGCGAGTCCAACACCTCCGTACAAAACTCCGCCTGCGTATAATCCAGCTCCACTGCAGCACCTCCCAGCGCTACCGGCGCCGGAGCTGCAGCGCAACATGCTGCGAGTACCATAGCCCCGGCGCCAAAATGAGCAAGCGTCTTCATACACAAGCGCATGTGACTCGCTACAGCAGAACAGCCTTCCTCAAGCTCCTATAATGGCCTGCCCCATGAGCTCCGCCGCTTTTCTCCCGCTCATCAGCATACCTCCGAAAATCGGGCCCATGCGGAAGCTGCCGCTCACTCCGTTTGCCGCCATACCGGAAACAAAAAGCCCGGGGTAAATCTCCTTGGTATTGTCTATAGTGGAGCGCTCGCCCTCGGCGGCATCCATGCTCATCTCGCCCACGACCCCACCCGTGGGGGTATTAAGGCGCACGCCATTCTTGCGAGCCACAGTTTTGGCTATCTCGCAGTCGTGCCCCGTGCCATCGAGCACAGTCTTGGCAATAATAGTAAGCGGGTCAACGTGCAGCCCCTCGCGCAGCACAGGAGTCCAGTTCACCACAACGCCACCGACACGCCCCTGCTTGTACACAACATCTTCCACAGAATAGCAGTTAAAGATAGTGGCTCCTGCCTGCGTAGCCTTGTAGAGAAGGCCGGCTGTGGCATGCACCGAGTCAATGATGTATGTACCTTCCCTGTAAGGCTTGTAAGAGAGCTCGAGCTCACGGACTATAGGCATGGCTTCCTCCTGCACCACTATGTCATTGAACATCATAGCACCACCCCACATTCCGCCGCCGGGGGAAAGTTTGCGGTCGAACAACGCCACCCGATGCCCGGCTTTGGCCAGATAATATGCTGCCACGATGCCGGATGGCCCACCGCCTACAATAGCGGCGTCCAGCACAAGGTTCTGCTGCAACTTGTTAAAATACGACTCAATGATTCCGCTCGATACCAAGGTTTCCATAATTGCTAGAATAGACTCAAAGCCTGCTTTCTACAATTCAAAACTGTGTCATGGAAGCACCGGACTGCGTATTTAACTTGCGGTGCACAAAAGTCTGTGGCAAAGTATCGGCATGAAGCAGATTCTCGCGAATTGCCGTCTCTATGGTATTGTGGATATGGGATACACCACCCCGGAGCAAGTACTGCCGCGCACTCATGCGCTCATAGATGGCGGCGTGCGTATCCTCCAACTCCGAGCCAAGGGCATAGAGCTTTCGTACGTTCGAAAATGGGCGGTGAATATGCAGGCGGTATGCAGGGAACGCGGGGCACTCTTCGTGCTGAATGACTACCCGGCCATGGCTGCGGAGATTCATGCAGATGCCGTGCATGTGGGACAGGACGCCGGGGCTCTCGATGCCGTACGCCGGATTGTCGGACCGGGCGTCATCGTTGGTCGCTCCACCCATAGCCTGCAACAAGTCATACAGGCTCGCCGCGAAGGGGCAGACTACATAGGCTTCGGCCCACTGTACCCCACCGGCACCAAGCCGGGACGCCCCTCCATAGGCTTGGCGGACATAAAAGCGGCGCAACAGGCCGCAGAAGATATGCCTATGTTCTGCATAGGCGGCATCAACGCCGACACTCTGCCGGAAGTTCTACACGCCGGGGCACAGCGGGTCGTCATCGTCTCCTGGCTCCTTAGCCGGGCAGACATCGCCCAAACTGCCCGCGAGGTCATCCGGCGTATCGAGCAGACATCATAATGTAGAGGCAAGCCGGAGAACAACTGCGCTCAATCCAACAGCAAGTCCAAGATACGCAGGGGGACGCTATCGTAATAATTTGCCTCGCGGAGGCGGCGGCGCTGGGCAGCATAAGCGGGATAAACCATCTGCAGACGGTCGGCATGGCGTTGCTGCACCATCTGCTGCTCCGGAGAGGGGTGCTCCAAATGGCGGGAGGGGGAAGTACCGGCATAGGGAGCCAGCAGAGGCAGCAAGCGCCCCACGGCGGCATCCGCCTGCTCGCGGTTTTGCACAGCGGAGAGCACGTCCGCCATCTCTGCTACCAGAAGGAAAGCCAGCGAATAATCTGCGGACAAGCGCTGTGGGGTAAGCTCGCTGTTTTTGGTGAGGTTGAACAGCCCGGCCAGAGGAAGCCACTCCAACGCTGCGCGCACATCGTCTGCCGCTAGGTGGGAGCCCTCCACAAAATAGCGCATGGAGAGGGTATCCACACGGTAGTCCTCGCACACGCGGCGAGTTGCCTCGCGCACAGTGTAGCGGGCACGGGGAGCAAGCTGCCCCGCAGCCTCCAGTTGCAGGTAAAGCGCAAATACCTCCGGAGCCGCCAGCTCACGAGCCCGGCGAGCACCGGCAGCAAGATTCTCGGCGGAGATACGGTGGTGCTCGTCGCGGGCGCGCAGCATCTGCTCCAGCAGCACGCGTTTGATGGCCGTAGCCTGAGTCTCTCTACTCTCTGCGGGCAAGGCTTCCACCTCTTCCGTGGTATTAAGCAGCGGCAACCCCAGCTCCACTAGAGAGGCATAGGGCTCCCGGCCCGCTATGGCCTCCAGTAACGCCGGAGGCATAGAATTCTGCGGCTCAGCCCCCTGCACTGCAGGCAGACAAAGCACGGCAAAAGCAGCTGCTACAGCATAGAAGCGGTGCATCAGAACTCGCCCAAGTAGAACTTCTTTTTGCCACGGCGAATCACCAACACCTCGCCGCCAATGGCCAGCTCCGGAGTCACTTCGAATGCAGGCTCCTTCACCACCTCGCCATTCAGAGAAATGGCGCCGTTGGCTATAAACTCGCGAGCTTCACGCTTGGACGCGCACACCTTGCTGCCCACCAGCACATCCACCAGTGCTCCGGAAGTGAGTTTCACATGCGGCACATTGCTCATACCGGCCTTCACATCTGCCAAGCTCAGGCTCTTAAAGTCGCCGGCAAAAAGCTTGCGAGATATATCCACGGCCTTCTCGAACTCCTCGGCACCGTGCAAATCGGTGATGATTTCGCGGGCGAGAGCCTGCTGAGCAAGGCGCTGCTCCGGGTGAGCCGCATGCTGAGCTTCAATCTCCATAATCTGCTCGGGGGTCAGGAAGGTAAGACGCTTCAGGTAGGTGATAACCTGAGAATCCTCAGCATTGATGAGGAACTGGTAGAGCTGGTAAGGGGAAGTCTTATTCTTGTCCAGCCAAAGGGCGTTGCCCTCGCTCTTGCCGAACTTGTTGCCCTGAGAATCCGTAACCAAAGGCATGGTGAGGGCGTATACCTCATCCCCGGTAGTCTTGCGGATAAGCTCGATACCGGTGGTGATGTTGCCCCACTGGTCACTACCGGCCACCTGTAAGTCTACGCCACGATTCTCGTGCAGGTACTTGAAATCGATGGCTTGTATGAGCATGTAAGAGAATTCCGCATAGGAGATACCGCTCTCCATCTGGCGACGCACATGATCCTTGGTGAGCATATAACCCACATTGATGTATTTGCCGAAATCGCGGAAGAAGTCAATGACGTTCAGCTTGTTAATCCAGTCGTAGTTATTCACCACCTCGAAACCGAAAAGCTGTTCCACCTGGGCTTTGAGCGCCTCATAGTTGCGAAACACCTCCTCCTTCTGCTTCAGCTCACGCTCCACAGTACCGCGAGGGTCGCCTATAAGACCGGTAGCCAGTCCCACCAGCAGAATGGGTGTGTGCCCGGCATTACGCAAACGCCTCGTAATTAGGAAACTGGAATAATGGCCCAGATGCAGGCTGTCCGCCGTCGGATCTGTGCCGATGTAGAAGGTCAGCCCGCCTTTGTTGAGCTTTTCTATCAAATCGGGGCTGGATATCTGGTTCACTAGCCCACGCCATTCGAGTTCTTCGTAAAAAGTCATAAGCGGTTTGAAGTTTTGAGGTCGCAGCATGGTAACACAGCACCACTCAGAAGTCAACCGCAATACTTGTCTTCTGAGTTTGATTTTGAATTTTCGATTTTGGAAGTTTATGCTTCCTACTCGCAGATTTTCGGAAAAATAATTTGTAAAGCAGACGAGAATTCGCTTGTATTCTGAACCTGAGTCGATATAATAGCCGCATGTCTGCGAAAGATAAAGAACTTCCCACACACTTCCAGCGCAGCGTGTGCTGGCTGACCCTCAGTAGCCTGTGCCTGGTGGTGATGGTTGCGCTACTCTGCGGTTTTGTATGCGGAATCGGCTGGTTGTTTGTCACTCTGGAGCCCGTGCTGTTGCCGGTCATCGTGGCCGGGATTCTTGCCTACCTGCTGCACCCGGCTGTGCAGTGGGTACAAAAGTTGGTACACAAGCGCATTCCGGCCGTACTCATTGTTCTGCTGGTGGCCTCTCTAGCCATAGGCGGGCTGGCCATGACCATCGTCCCCCCGCTTGTGCGGCAAACAGGCGAGCTGGTGAACAACCGGCAGCAAATTCTGGAAAGCTCAGTCGCAGCCGGACGTGAACTCCTGCAGGAAAACAAGTTTGTGCAAAATGCCGTGGATAGTTTCCACGAGCGCACTCTTTCCGAAGCCAAGAGCACTACACCCACACAAACGCCGGAGCAAAGCGCCCCCCTGAGCTACGAGGAAAAAGTAATCGCCATCATCGATTACAACTCTGACTACCTCTTGGAGAAGGGGCTTGCCTGGCTCACGGCGGGTACACGTGCCATCTATGGAGCCTCCGCCTTTCTTATCGGCGTGGTCATGGTGCCGGTTTTCCTCTTCTACTTCCTGCTGGAGAGTGAAGCTATCGTGAAAAACTGGGACAAGGTTCTGCCGCTACGCGCCTCGAATTTCAAGGATGAGGTAGTGGGCACCCTACAGGAGATTAATCAAAACATCGTCGCTTTCGTACGCGGACAAATGCTAGTAAGCCTTATCGATGGCGTGCTGCTGGGCATCATTCTCATGTGTCTCGGGCTTCCCTACGCCATCACTATTGCCGCTGCAGCCGCGCTGCTCGGTATCATCCCCTACATCGGCATGATTTCCACCAGTATCCCGGCCCTCCTCATTGCTTGGTTCACCTGGCACGATGTCACCATGGTCGTAGCAGTCGCTGCTACATTCCTCTCTGTCAGCCAGCTGGACGGTTGGGTCATCCAGCCCAAGATTGTGGGCAACACCATGAAGATGCACGACATGACAGTTATGTTCTCCGTGCTCTTCTGGAGCATGGTGTTCGGCGGCATCATCGGCGCGCTGCTCGCAGTGCCTCTCACTGCCTCTATCAAAGTACTTTTCCGCCGTTATGTATGGGGTTCTTGGCGTTCTACTCCTCATATTTCCTCAAATTCCTGACTTTTTTAAGAAAAATGTAATTTTTTTCTTGATTTTTCGGAAAAGTTAAGTATTCTATGAATTGTAGACAGCCTCATGGTGAGGTTGTTCTGCAAACAACCAGAAACCAATATTTCATCTATATGAAGACCATCGCCATCCTCGCCATTGCCGCCGCCGCTCTGGTTTCCTGCCAGCAGCAGCAGTCCCAGCAGCTTCCTCCTCCTCCTCCCGCTGACCCGATTCCCACTCCGGTTCCCGGCAAGTAAAGAGAAGGATTTGTCAAAAGCAGATTTCGACCCGTCAGGCCCCGTGCCTGCCGGGTCAAATCTTTTTGAGCCTCAGCGCGATGGGGGAGGGATGATTAGCAAAAGCTGCGCACCCCCAATCATTGAGAAGATGAAATCGAACTGTGCTTACCACCGGGGGCAGAGCGAGCCATCGTAGTTAGACTCGGTTATTTCAAAAGCCAACGCCTAATTTCTCGCGGCATTTGTTGCGCAGAGCCTCAGTTACGCCGCGAAAAATCTCGACGCGACCTTTGCGGCGCAGAGCCACGACCTCTTTGAAGCCAAGCATACGCGCCTCGCCCTGCAAACGGCGCAGGAAGAGATGGCCGCAGACGTAGACATTGGAAGCCGCAAGAGCAGCCTCAAGTGTAGGCTTAGCCAGCACATCCACCACTCCGGCAAAAGCCTTGCCGACAATGGGTAAAATACCGGTAGCCGTGTTCCCGGCTTTGTACTGCACCTCGGGGTCATCCACCAGAAGCTCAGCTATATCGTCCACCAGCTCGGTGACCATCATTCCACCGTTGCCATACAGCAAGCCGTTGATGATGACGTACACAAAAGAATTGGCCAACACAGCACCAAAACAAAGAGCATTGAACACCGGGGAGGGCTTGCCGCCGTGCAGCTGAGCCAGAGCCACCACCAGGCGCAGCTGCAGAAAAAGGAGCGCCGCGCCATCCAGCCACTTGTTGCGGCTCACCACCACGGCCAAAGCGGCAATCTGGCAGTAATTGCGTATCAGCTCGCGGGAGCGGCGAGGCAACAACTCCTCTTGCTCAGCGTATTCTGCCAGAAGCTTTTCCAGCAGAGGCTTATCCCCTGCACTGCGAGCATTGTGGAGGGAATCGTAGAGTTTCTCGAACTTGTCGCTATCCTCCCTGCCTGCGGCACGAGCCTCTGCCCGCCAACGGCGCAAGGCTCGCATGGCCAGCGCGGCGCGCTGTCCGGGCTCGGCCGAACGCAGCGGGGTGAGGCGGTAGAAAGACAGCACGGGAGCCACCACCTGCCAGTACAGGAAGCAAGCCACGATACCCCAGAAGAGGTAGCCAAGCAGCGGATAGCGAGTCATGCTATTGAGCGCGACGCCCTTATCCACAACATCTGCCCCCAAATAGAGCAGCAGTAAAATCCCACCCCACACCAACATATGGCGCAGGCGCCCGGGTGTGCGACCGCACAGAGCACGCCCAAGGCTCCCCAACAGCGGCAGCAGGAGCCACAGAAACAGCAACGCCAACGCAGCGGCCAACACATAACACGGCCATTCTGCACCAACGACCGCGTTCAACCACTCCCCGGCAGCAAGCAGCTGAGAGCCACAACCGGCCCAAAGCAACAACAAAACAAGAAGGACTAATGTTCGGACAATTATTTTCATATACTTTTCTCCCATTCAGCAACACGTTTCAACACATCTGCAAGATATCGCCGAGTCTCAGCCAGCGCTTCCTGCCTCGCCGTATTAGCGTGCAGCTCCGAGCTCAGAGCACCATACAAGGGAGCCGTAGCTCGCTCCACAGCACGCTGCACTAGGTTTTCCACCGCTGCATGAGGCGGGTAAAGGCGCGGTAGTTCTGCCAGCAAGCTGCGGTAGTGCCCGGCTATAGCCTGCAAGCGGCGGAGGTATAGCTCGCTGTCCTGCACCCCCAGATAGGTCTTGGATACATTGATAGGCAAACGCTCCCAGAGACGCTCAGTCTCACGCATACGCTCGTAGCGGCAAAGAGGGGCAAAATCTGTCTCCGGCAGCGGCAGCCGTATAATGGCATCGCGCAGGGAGTCAGCATGCCGCGGGTGCACAGTGCGAGGGAAGCGCGCCAGCATATCGTGCTGTGTAGAGTCCAGCTCCTCAAGGCCAGCCTCCAAAGCATGGCGTACCAGCACATCATCGCAATAACGATCCAGCAACTCAGCTCCCTGCGGCCCCTGCAACTCGAGGTCTCGCATGCGAATACCGGCATCCACATAGGCCAGCAAAGCATCTCGGCAAGCTGTATTGCAAGCATCCAGACACTCGTTCACCTCCTTGCCGGGTACCTCACCTCTGCCCAAGAGGCCATTCTTCCAGCTATTGCCGGTATCTACGGCAATGCGCTCGAAATCCGGCATTTCGGCTCCGGGAGCAAAGAAGAATGTGAGCTCCGGGGGCAAAGCGGCCGGGTGCAGCTTCTCGCGAGCCTCGCGACCGAAGCTCCGCAACGCCTCATTTTCTGCCACCAATACCCCCTGCTGTGCACACAGAGCATCCGCCTGAGCCGCGACTTCCTGCGCAAGCTCCAGTAAGGCCTGCCGCAACTCATCCAGACAGTGAGCATAGCGTATGCCGGGCAAAGCGAGGTTCAGCTCTTCCTCCAGTGCGCAGAACCCGGAAGCCTCGCGCAGCGCCTCCTGCGATGTATACACGCCCCGCGGCATATGTACAGGGAGTTGCAGCCGCTCCGGTCGCTCAAAAATGCCGGCATATGCCAGCCCCAAGTTCACGGAATCCACCTGCATGCTGCGGTTTCCGCTCAACACACTGAACACGCGGCGGGCATTTTTCTTCTGGGTCTCATCCTGTGCCGCCAGCACATCGGGCTTCAGCCACTGCTTGGCCTCCATACGATTCTGAACAATACGGAAAGTGGCGGCCGAACGCGAGCCCAGTAGCTTGCCCAGCAGCTCCACAGCCAACTCATTGAGCGGAGCTACCGTGCTCTGGAGAATGAGCGCCATATCGCACTCCTTGCCAATTTCGCGGTAGAGGTTGCCGCGCACCACGGCAGCATTCGGCGAGTCACACCCCGGCATGTCCAGCAACATGCGGCTGCGCTCCCGCAGCAACACACACTCCGGCTCATATTCCGTCTCCACCACCACCATGACCGGCTCCTGCGGCAGCAGCTTGTTTTCCGCCGTCGGTAGCGTGCACAGCGCCGACATCAGCAAATCGTTGCTCAGCGGTAGCACTCGCAGCCGCAGACCTTCCGGAACAGCAGCCCCGTGTAGACCTCGCAGGTGATCCATAACCCGTCGCACGGCCGCGGCCGGCTCTGCTTCTGCCACTGAATCATATATCAAAAGTCTCCCCTCCTGCCCCGGTGCCGCCATGCGGATGATGACCGGGCGCAGCGTCGTATCCTGCCCGTAGCCCATGGGCGAGGCATTCGGAGAGCGAGTCAGCAGGTTCACCAGAGTGGATTTCCCGGCCTTCAACATGCCGATACAGGCTATCACTTCACTGCCGGATTCGAACTGTTCAATAGCACGCAAAGCCTTGTCAATACAGCCCGATATAGAGGCAAACTTCTGAGCGGCAACCTCCGGTTCAGAACGCAACTCCGCCAGCCCCGGCTGCAATGCTGCAAGCGCCTCTACTTTTCCCGCCGGTAGTGCTTCCTGTTTCATCTGACATTCATCTTATTGATATAGCAGCAAATAGTCAAGACAAATCGGAAAATTACAAGATATCTTTCAGAGAAAGATGCTTTGCCCCACAATCGAACGCCGCTCAATCATCTGCCACTCATCGAATATCAATATCGATATCGTCTTCTTCAATATGGAATTGCCGGCTCTTTTTCTCCTTTCGCGGAAAAATCATACGCCAAAGAGAGCGGAACGGCCATGCAATGACTCTATGTATTACCTCCCACGCTTTCTGCGAGAAAATTGCCACAGGCACAACAAATCCGGTTACAAGAAAAATAATAAGAGCAACGGCAAAAATAACACATCCGACAACTAAAAGAAACTCACCCCAAGACATAACACAAAATTAGATATTACTACGCGCCGGCTCCCTTTTGATACAATTTTATTTACTCTTTCGTCTCCACTCGCCGCAGTCGCAGCTGACCACAAGCGGCATTGATATCGTGCCCCTTCTCGTAGCGCATAGTTACGGGTATTCCGGCGGAGATAAGAGCCTTGCAAAAAGCGCGGCAGTGCTGCTCGGAAGGTCGCACCCATGGGAGTCCCTCTACGGTGTTGTAGGGGATGAGATTCACCTTGGCATTGAGGCGCTTGCAGATGCGAGCCAGCTTAGCGGCCTCGGGTAGCATAGCGTTCACTCCCTCTATGAGGATATACTCGAAAGTAATCTTGTGCTTGCCGGTGCGATTCCACTCCTCGAGAGCAGGCAGGAGCTGCCCCAGCGGCCACTTGCGGTTCACTGGCATGACCTGCGAGCGCACTTCATCGCTGGCGCCGTGCAGCGAAACTGCCAGCCTCAAGGGCTTGCCGAACTCGGCCAAGCGTCGCAAGCCGGGCACATTGCCAGAGGTGGAGATGGTGATGTGGCGGGCGCCGATGTTGAGAGCATGCGGTGCCATAATCTGCGTGAGAGCCACCAACAGGTTATCCATGTTAGCCAGGGGCTCTCCCATGCCCATGAACACCAGATTATCCACTCGCGTGCCGCTTATCTCCTCCGCTGCCAGAATCTGCCCCAGTATCTCGGAGGCTGTAAGATTGCGCGTAAGCCCCAACAGCCCGCTGGCGCAGAACCTGCAGCCAAAGGCGCAGCCAACCTGCGAGGAGACGCAAAGGGTTATGCGGTCGCTGTGCGCCCCACCCTGCCCCACAGCAGCGGGAATGATGACAGACTCCACTAGGTGCGAGTCTTCCATGCGAGAAAGAAACTTGCGTGTACCGCCGGTGGAGCTTTGGCTCACCTCCACCACGGAAAGCGGGCGCAAGCAGAAACGCGCCCCCAACTGCTCACGCAGCGCAGGCGGGAGGTTACTCATCTGCTCGAAAGAGGTAGCGCGGTGCTTCCACACCCACTCCAGTACCTGTGCAACGCGGAAAGGCTTGTGCCCCAGCTCCGCCATGAGCTCCACCAGAGCCTCGCGCGTATACTCAAGCAGACAGTTTTTCTCCATATACAGGGAGTTTACATGAGTTTGTCCACATACTCCGCCACATTGAAGAGCAGCAAGTCGTCTTTCCCCTCGCCCACTCCGAGCATAATGGGGGAAATCCCCAGCTCATCCCGTATGGCTACAGCTACTCCGCCTTTGCCCGAGCCGTCCATCTTGGTGACCACCACGGCATTCAGCGGCGTAGCTTTGTGGAATTCTCGAGCCTGCATCAGAGCGTTGCCGCCTGTGGTGGCATCCACCACAAGGTAGCAGGCGTGGGGGGCTGCGGAATCCTGCTTGGCTATAGAGCGGCGTATCTTGGCAAGCTCCTCCATGAGATTGTGGCGGGTATGCAAACGTCCGGCAGTATCGCAGATAAGATAGTCCACCCCCTCCTGCAAGGCTTTGGTGTGCGCCTCGTAGCACACGGAGGCAGGATCCTGGTTCGGGTTTCCCTTGTAGAGAGGTACGCCCAAGCGCTCCGCCCAGCTCTGCAGCTGCTCCACAGCAGCGGCGCGAAAGGTATCCGCTGCGGCCAGCAGCACCTTGCGCCCCTGCTTCTGCAGGCGGTATGCCAGCTTGGCGCTGGTGGTTGTCTTGCCGGCCCCATTCACCCCCACCATCATGATAACGCAAGTTTTACCGGCCTGCGGCTCGGGTAGAGCCGGAAGCGGTGCCGGAAAAGCTCCCCGCAGCTGCGCTTTGATGAAATCCGCAATATCGCAAGCATCCTGCTCATTGCGCTCGCGCAACTCCTCCACCATGGGGATAACACGCTTGGCTCCAATATCGGCGGATATGAGGTCGGCCTCCAACTCGTCCCAGTCTATCTCCGGCTCACCCAGAAACTTATCTATCAATCGGGAGAAAAAATTTGCCATAATGCTTCAAAAAGGTCAGGATTTAGCAGCGGCGGATATGATACCATGAATGAAAGGAGCACTCTTGCCACCGGAGTAGGCATCCGCCAGAGCATTGGCCTCGGACACCACGATGGGAGTATCCAGCTTATTGACCATCAACTCATAGAGAGCGATATAAAGAATACACTTATCCACCACATCCAGACGTGCCATGGAGTAATTCTGCAACAGAGCCTCCAGACGAGCCTCCAACTTAGGTTTCTCCGCCAGTACAGCCAGAGCAAGCCGCTCTGCCGCCGGGCGAAGCTCCTGCAACATGCGAGCGCTACGCACCAGCCCGGCAAACTCCTGCGGAGACTCCAGCGCCAGCGGTGTAGCCAGTGCAGCCACAGAGGCCAAAAGCCGCCCGCGGCGCAGCACCGCGCTCTTCACCGAGTCCAACACGGGCCGATACGCGGGAAAATCCGGCAACACGGGCAGCAAGTCGCGCCCCAGCCCCTCCACTGCCACGGCAAGATTCAGCACGTCCTTGCAGCACAACTCCAGTTGGTCCGTGGTATCCTGCCGCTTATCGCGGGCACAGTAGCGCATGGCAGCCAGCGCTGACTCAAACTCCGCAGAGCGTTTTTGAACTCGCTCCAAATCCGCCACCAAACCGGAGGCAGTCAAATCCCCGCGCAGAGCATCCAGAGCAGCAGCAATACGTGTCTCCAACAAGCGAGCCGAATCAGACGAGGCGCGGGCCACATGCGAAATCGCCTTAGCGAGTGCCTGCCTGTAGTGGTCTGTCTCTTTCTCCTGGGAGATACGCCAAAAGAGATTGAGGTCGAACCCTTGCAAATCGCCGCCGTTTTCCTCCACAGCATAGATGAGGTTCAGGGCGGACTGGCGTACTTTACTTTTGTTCAACATATAATAAGCGAAATAGGTAAGAGCTTCTTAATTCATGACAGAACCGGCCGGATTCACAGAGGCGGCGCGGCGAGTCTCACTGTGCAGGTCTCCCTGTTCCTCCAGCATGTTTAGCATAGCAACGGCCGCCCGTGCAGCCTCGCGCCCACGGTTAAGAGCAGATGCAATGCAGCGGGCAAAGGCCTGCTTCTCGTCATCCAGCAGCAATACTTCGTGGATAACCGGAGTCAGCGTATCGCAGGAGATAGAAAGAAGCTGGTTGGTAATAGCCGTGCCGATGAGATCTGCGTGCGCCGTACTGCCGCGCAAAATAACCCCTAGGGCAATCACGACATCCGGCTCATGGTACTTGTCCGCCTTCACAATGCTGCGTTTCACCGTGACAGGCACCTCATACGCCCCGGGCACACGCACCACGTCTACGGAAATATGCTCCCCACTCTCCTTCAACTCCGCCAGACAGTTTTCCAACAAAGCAGAAGTGAATTTCTCATTGTAAGTAGAGGCAACAATAGTAACATGCGCTGCGCTGTGCAACGCCCGGGATCGGCTCGGAAGTTCGGTTGACATGGCAATATACGTTGTTCGGCGTCTGTGTCCGTGCCCAGAACATAGCAGCAGCCACCGTTTAAGTCAAGCAAAATGATGAAAAAAAAGCCCGGTGAGCGAGTGCAACACCAGGCTTTTTTTCAGCAGAGCACGGCCGCTGGAATCAGCGGCGGGGCTTCTCCCAGCCAAAGGGCTCGAACTCTGCCCGTGCAGCCGGATTCGCCCACCCGGGCTTACGCATGGCGTAAATAAACAGCGGGATGCCCACAAAAACAACAACTCCGGCAACAAGAATACCCACATACATAGCCGGGCTGCCGACCGGAATCTGCGAGGGCGGGATAAAACTGAACACCAGCGCCAGAACACTGCTCAGCAGCCCCAGCCCGGCTACAAGCCACATGCCGGCATTGCCGCCCGGCACCCGAAACGCCCGCGGCGTATGTGGCTCGCGATACCGCAGGTAGATAGCTGCTGCAAACATCAGTATGTACATGATAAGGTACAGAATGATAGTGAGCTGCGAGATAATCTGGTACGCAGTCTGCACACTGGGCAGCACCACAAAGAGGATGCTAAGCAGGGTCACAATACACCCTTGCAACACCAGAATCCCCACCTGCACACCATGGCGATTCGTACGCTGCAGAAAGCGCGGAAGATACCCCGCTTTACCCACCTGCAACAGCCCCTTGGACGGCCCGCCCACCCAGGCCACCACCTGTGCCAGAACGCCAAAAGCCAGGAACACTGCCAAAACATTGCCCATCCACGGTACCTCAAAGTAGCCAAACAAGCGATCAAACGCCACCAGCAAGCTCTGTACCAAGTTAATATCCTTGCTTGGTATGATAAAGCCTATTGCCAGCGTACCGAACACGAAAATGCACACCGTCACCAGCGCGGCAATGCCGATAGCGCGAGGATAATCCCGCCCGGGGTTCTCCACATCCTTTACGTGCACGGCGCTCATCTCCATGCCGGCATAGAAAAGGAAGATACTCGCCGCCAGCACGATATTGCTAAAACGGCTCATATCCGGGAAAAAATCTCCCGGCTGCATACGAATGTCGATAGGGTTGCCCATAGCCCAGTATACCATACCCATGAGCACCAGCAGAGCCGCCGGAACCACCGTGCCGAGCATACCGCCCCACTTGGTGATGGCGCCGCTCGTGCCCATACCCCGCAGGTTCAACACAGTGGCCAGCCAGTACACAGCCAGCACGATGAGCAGCACATAGTGGCTGTTGGCCGCCAGCGCAGAATCCCAGCGCTGATCCGGCCCGATAAAGGCAAGACTCACAGCAGCAAAGGTCAGCACCGTGGGGAACCATATGGTCGTCTGTATCCACTGCAACCAAATGGCCAGAAAGCCCATGCGCGTACCGAAGGCTTCCCCCACCCAGCGGAACACGCCCCCCTTCTGCGGCCCCCCCGTGGTAAGCCCCGCCGCCACCAGAGACACCGGCACCAGGAAAAATACGGCCGCAAAGAGGTAGTAAAAGGCCGAGCTCAGCCCGTAGGTACTCTCTGCCGGCAAACCTCGCAGGCTTACGATAGCGGCCACATTCATCATGGCCAGTGCAAATACGCCCAGCGTAGCCGCCCGCACAGGGCGGCGAGACGCTCCGTTTGTATCAGTTGTGTTATTCATAGAGTTTTTTCAGGGTCAGGATCTACGGAAGCAGACAGGATGAGGTCAGGCTCCGCCTCCGCTGCATAGCCTGTACTCTCGTAGTAAAGCGAGCACATACGGTTGAGGAAGTGCACCTCATCGGTCTGCTCTGTTTCGGATTTTGTGTCCATACCAGAGCATGGACACCCCAAAGCCGGGAGTTGTTTTATATATGCTGGATTTGGTGGAGCCGCAAAATCCGTATATTTTTCAGTTGCCAGCGGCGGGCGGGTGTGGTAGTATAGTGGCGTTATGTTAAAAGGAATTTCTCCCGTTATATCTCCCGCGCTTCTCAAAATCCTGGCCGAGATGGGTCATGGGGATGAGATTGTGTTCTCCGATGCCCACTTCCCCGGGCACACTTTCAACAGCACCGTGGTACGCGCCGACGGACTGGGGGTGGACACTCTGCTGGCCGGCATTATTCCCCTCTTCGAGCTGGATGCCTACGCCACTCCGGTGGTGATGATGGAGGCCGTGCCGGGCGACACGCTCGACCCCGCCGTGGAAGCCAAATACCGTGCAGCAATGGGCTACGAGGGCGAAATCGAGCGTGAGGAGCGCTATGCTTTCTACGAGCGAGCCAAAAAAGCCTACGCGGTGGTGGTGACAGGGGAGACGGCCAAGTACGGCAATATCATCCTGAAAAAGGGAGTAACTCCTGTTTGCTGAGTCGGCCGTGTACCGTATCTGCAAAACGATAGAGCTGGAGAGCGGGCACCTGCTCTCCAAGCACCCCGGCAGCTGCGCGTTCCCGCACGGGCACACGCGCAGCGTGGAGCTTGTGTTCGCCGCCGAGACGCTGGACGAAAATGATATGGTGCTGGATTTCAAGGCCATCAAAGAAATGATGGGCGAGTTCTTGGAGCAGTTCGACCACTCGCTCTGCATGAACACTGCCGACCCGCACTACGAGGAGTTCCGCCGCATCTACGGAGAGCGCATCATCCCCTTCGAGCGTCAGGATCCTACGAGCGAAGCCATGGCTCACACGGTGTTCGAATATGCCCGAGCTGCGCTGGCACGTGCGGTACAGGGACTCGGCACAGCCTACCCGGTGCGCCGCTGTGTGCGTTTGGAGCGCGTGCGTGTGTGGGAAACCTCCTCCAGCTGGGCAGAGTATGCAGATAGCTGAAGGCTGAATATCTTCGTTCCTATCCGCGACATGGAGAAAGTGTGGTTGCAGCGCGAGGCAGGAAACCGCCGGCTGGTGCTTTTCATGCTGGGCTGGGCTGCCACGCCCAATGCGGTGTGCCACATCTCCCCTGCCGGCTGCGATGTGCTGGCATGCCACAATCACAGCGGCGAGCCGGAGGTGCTGCGGGCTGCGGATTTCGTGCAATACGAGCGAATCTACCTCTTTGCTTGGTCTTTCGGTATATGGGTGGCGGAGCAGTGTTGCCGCGAGCTACCGCTGTATCGCGCAGTAGCTCTGAATGGCACCCCCTTCCCCGTAGACCCGCGTCGCGGTATGCGGCTCAGGGTAGTGCAGCGCAGTATGCAAGCCATTGCCCGTAGCGGTGGGGTAAACGAGTTTGCAACTCACAGCCCCGCTACAGACGGACGCTACATCCCCACAGGTCCCTATCCGGATCGCACGGCAGAGGAGAAAGTAGACGAGCTCATGAACTTGGCCGAGCGAGCAGAAGCCTACTCTGCCGAGCACATCTCCTGGCACCGTGCCTACATAGCGGATATGGACGAAATCTTCCCCCCGGCTCGTATGCGAGAATACTGGAACAGCCGCGGCCTGGGCACGGAGTTCCACAGCTACCACTACCCCTTCTCCAACCCGGACATCGTGCTGCACGAGCTGGAGTGATTTTCTGTACGCTGTGTCAGCATATTGTTTGATGCATGGTGAACAGGAAAGGCGTTTGACATGCGGGGCTGAGCTGTGCTAAAATGCAGGGCAATGGAGACACTCTACATACTGGACGGCATGGCGCTGATGTACCGCGCCTTCTACGCATTTATCAACGCCCCCATGCGCACATCGTCGGGCTTGAACACCTCCGCGATGTTCGGTTTTGCCAACACGGTGCTCTCGCTCGTAGAGAAAGCGTCACCCACGCACATCGTGGCCTGTCTGGATCCCTCCGGCCCCACCTTCCGCCACGAGAAATTCCCGGAGTACAAGGCGAACCGCCAAGCCATGCCGCAGGAGCTGCGAGACTCCATTCCTTGGATTATCCGCATACTGGAGGCCATGCGTATACCCGTGGTGCGAGTACCGGGGTACGAGGCGGACGACCTCATCGGCACCTTTACCCGCTTAGCCTCAGAGCGCGGGAAAATGAACGCCTATATGGTGTCCTTGGACAAGGACTTGGGGCAACTGCTTTCCCCCACCTGCTTCTTCCACAAACCCGGCAAGAAAGGAGCGGATTTCGAAGTTGTGAGCGAAGCGGAGTTTCTGGAGGAGTGGGGCATTTCCAATCCGTCACAAATCATTGATATACTTGCCCTCATGGGTGACTCCAGCGACAACATACCCGGCGTACCCGGCGTAGGTGCCGTGACTGCCCGCAAACTCGTAGCGCAGTTTGGCAGTGTGCAGAATATGCTGGAGCACACAGAAGAGATAAAAGGTAAGCTCCGCCAAAAGGTGGAGGAAAATGCCGACAAAGCTCGCCTCTCCTACGAGCTGGCCACCATACGCCGCGATGCCCCTCTTCCCATTTCCATAACAGACTGCACACGAGTAGGCTACGATATACCGGCTCTGAGAGCAATCTTTGCCGAGTTGGAGTTCCGAGGATTGGAAAAACGCCTCGGAGCCCCCGCGGCGGATGACCTTTTTGCCGCAGCTGCGGCAGCCAATGCTCCGGCCGGCGAGGGGCCACAGCAGTTGGATCTCTTTGCCTCTGTTCCGGAACTGGCCAACATTCACAACACGCCGCACACATACAAGCTACTGCGTACAGCGGAGGAGCGCGCCGCTCTAGCCGCCGAGCTACTGGCTGCACCGCGCTGGGCTTTCGATACAGAGACCACCGGGCTCGACCCGCTACAAGACCGCATGCTGGGCATATCGTTCTGCATATCCCCCGGGGTGGCGTACTACGTGCCGACAGAAGATGGCCGCTGCCCGGAGGAGTTTCTGCCGGTCTTGGCAGGAGACGCCGAAAAAGTGGGACTCAACCTCAAGTTCGACCTGCAGGTGTTACACACAGCCGGAGCAGAAGTGGCAGGGCCTTTCTTCGATGCCATGCTGGCGCACGCCGCCCTCTACCCCGAGCTGCGGCACAATATGGACGACATGGCCGAAGCTCTGCTAAGCTACCGCACCGTACACTTGGCAGACATAGCAGGCAAAGACTGCAACACAGCCGCCGTGCCGGTGGAGCAGATGGCGGACTACGCCGCGGAAGATGCGGATGTAACCCTGCGACTGGCGGATGTGCTGGCACCACAGTTGGAAAGCTCGGGGCAAACAGCGTTGATGCGCGGGATTGAGTTCCCGCTCGTTCCGGTGCTGGCAGCCATAGAGCAAGAAGGCATGCGCGTGGAGCCCGAGCAGCTGCACACAGCCTCCGCCGAGCTGGGAGAGCAGATTGCCACTATTTCCGCACGCATAGATGGCGTAGTGGGGCGCAGCATCAACCTGAACTCACCCCGCCAACTGGGCGACCTGCTTTTCGGCGAGCTTAAACTGCTGGCCAAACCCAAGAAAACCAAAACCGGCCAGTATGTCACGGACGAGGAAACCCTGCGCAAGCTCGCACCGGCGTTCCCGCTGGTGCAGGATATACTGGAGTACCGGGAACTCTCCAAGCTCAAAGGCACCTACCTGGACGCCCTGCCCCGCTATATTTCCCCGGTGGATGGCCGCATCCATTCTTCCCTGCAGCAGATGATTACGGCCACAGGGCGTCTGGCCTCCCAGAACCCCAACCTGCAAAACATCCCCGTGCGCACAGAGGCCGGCAAGCTCATACGCCGCGCCTTCACCGCACGAAGCGAGGAATACAGTATACTCTCCGCAGACTACTCCCAAGTGGAGCTGCGGCTCATGGCCGCACTCTCCGGCGACACGGGCATGATTTCCGCCTTCACAGAGGGGCGAGACATCCACGCAGAAACAGCTGCAAAGCTCTACGGAGTACCGCGAGAGGAGGTCTCGCCGGATATGCGACGCGCAGCAAAAACGGTGAACTTCGGCATCATCTACGGCATTTCCGCCTTCGGTCTCTCCCAGCGCTTGGACTGCCCTCGCAACGAGGCCGCGGCTCTCATCGAAAGCTACTTCGCTCAATTCCCCGGCGTGAAAAGCTACATGGACAGACTCGTGGATGAAGCCCGCGCCAAAGGCTACGCCGAGACCCTCTGCGGACGCCGCCGCAAGCTGCCGGATCTGAACAGCAGCAATTTCAACCTCCGCACCTCCGCAGAGCGTACTGCTATAAACACGCCCATACAAGGCAGCGCTGCAGATATGATAAAGATAGCTATGGTGCGCGTGCACGAGCTGCTGCGCGGGCGCCGCACACGGCTCATCATGCAGATACACGATGAACTGCTTTTCGACCTCCACCAAGACGAGCACGACCTCATCCCCCAAATCATCGCCACCATGCAATCTGCCCTCCCCCTGCCACACGGCG
>JAZNTO010000045.1:0-9485 GCA_045591805.1 Akkermansia sp.
CCGGCATGGGGGCAGCAGCCATCCAGCGCCTGCTTGCCACCATCGATTTGGAGGCTCTCATCGACGAGCTGCGTCAGGAGGTGGAGAAGACCAACTCCAAGCAGAACAAGCGCAAGATCGCCAAGCGTCTGCAGCTGGCACAGGGCTTCAAGAACAGCGGCTGCCACCCGGCGTGGATGGTGCTCACCATCCTGCCTGTCATTCCGCCGGATCTTCGCCCGCTGGTGCCGCTGCCCGGTGGCCGTTTTGCCACCTCCGACCTGAACGATCTGTACCGCCGCGTTATCAACCGCAACAACCGTCTCAAGGAGCTTGCCGCTCTGCAGACCCCGGAAGTGATTAAGCGCAACGAGATGCGCATGCTCCAGGAGTCCGTGGATGCCTTGTTCGACAACGGCCGCCATGGCCGCCATGTGACAGGTGCCGGCAACCGCCCGCTCAAGTCCCTTTCCGACATGCTGAAGGGCAAGAGCGGCCGCTTCCGCCAGAACCTGCTGGGTAAGCGTGTGGACTACTCCGGCCGTTCCGTGATTGTGATTGGCCCGAACCTGAAGATGAACCAGTGCGGTCTGCCCAAGAAGATGGCTCTGGCTCTCTTCGAGCCCTTCATCATCCACCGCCTCAAGGAGCTGGGTTATGTGCACACGGTGCGCTCTGCTAAGAAGATGATAGACCGCAAGGAGTCTGTGGTGTGGGATATTCTGGAAGAGGTGACCAAGGGGCACCCCGTGTTCCTGAACCGTGCCCCAACGCTGCACCGCCTTTCCATCCAGGCTTTCGAGCCGGTGCTTATCGAGGGTAGCGCCATCCGTCTGCACCCGCTGGTGTGTACGGGTTACAACGCCGACTTCGACGGCGACCAGATGGCAGTGCACGTACCGCTGAGCGTGGAAGCCCAGCTGGAGGCTCGCCTCCTGATGCTGGCTCCCAACAACATCTTCTCCCCCGCTTCCGGCAAGCCCATCAGCACGCCCTCTCAGGATATTATTCTGGGCTCCTACTACCTGACACACACACGTGCCAAGGTGGTGAAGGAGAACGAGGACAACCAGCACCTGCTGCCGCTCTTCGAGTCTATCTCCGAGGTGGAGTTCGCTATTGCTGCTCGCAAGATTGGCTACCACGAGTGGATTCGTCTCAAGAACCCGGACTACGGCAAGAAGGGGCGCGAGTTCGACCGCCTTTCCTTCAACCAGGAGAATGTGGGTCGCAAGACTATCGTTACCACTGCCGGCCGTGTGCGTTTCAACGAAATCTGGCCGGACGAGATAGGCTACATCAACCGCAATGTGGGTAAGAAGCAGCTGGGCGAAATCATTTGGCGCTGCTACCAGACTTGCGGCCAGGCCAAGACAGTGGAGACGCTCGATGCGCTTAAGTCCTTGGGCTACAAGGAGGCTACGCGCTCCGGTTGCTCCATCGGTATCGTGGATATGGTGGTGCCCGAGCACAAGAACGAGCTTATCGCTGCCGCATACGACGAGGTGACAAAGGTGACCGAGCAGTACGAGGAAGGCCTTATCACCAACGGCGAGCGCTACGAGAAGGTGGTGAACATCTGGTCCAATACGACGGATGCTATTCAGAAGGAACTTTACACCAAGCTGGAGTACAACGACGGCTCCGCCGTGGCCAACCCGCTTTACATGATGGTGGACTCCGGCGCCCGTGGTAACAAGGCTCAGATTAAGCAGCTCTCTGGTATGCGCGGTCTTATGGCCAAGCCCAGTGGCGAGATTATCGAGCGCCCCATTACCTCCAACTTCCGCGAGGGTCTCAGCGTGCTGGAGTACTTCATCTCCACTCACGGTGCCCGCAAGGGTCTGGCAGATACCGCTCTGAAGACCGCCGACTCCGGTTACATGACCCGTAAGCTTGTGGACGTGGCTCAGGACGTCATCGTGCGCGATGAAGACTGCGGCACCGAGAACGGCATCACCATGACGGCTATTTACGATGGAGACGATGAAATCGCCAGCCTTTCCATGCGTATCTACGGCCGCGTGACATGCGATGACATCTACGACCCGACCTCGCACGAGCTTATCGTGGCTAAGAACGAAATCATCACCGACGAAGCTGCCAAGCGCATCGAGAAGGTGGGTATCGAGAAGGTCAAGGTGCGTTCCGTGCTTACCTGTGAGTTGACCAAGGGTTGCTGCGCCAAGTGCTATGGTCTGAACCTGGCCACCGGCAAGAGCGTGAAGGTGGGTGAGGCTGTGGGTATCATCGCGGCTCAGTCCATCGGCGAGCCCGGTACTCAGCTTACCATGCGTACCTTCCACGTGGGTGGTACGGCTTCCGCCTCTGCCAGCCGCCCCGAGTATGTGGCCAAGACGGATGGTCAGGTTATCTACGACGAGAACCTGCGCGGCCGCTGCGTAGAGGACGAGAACGGCAACAACGTGGTGCTTTGCAAGAACGGCAGCGTGAAGATTTACGATGCCGAGGGCAAGGAGCAGGAGTCCTACCAGCTCACCATGGGTGCTGTGTTGCGCGTGAAGGATGGCGAGCAGATTGCGGCCAAGACCCTCATCGCAGAGTGGGATCCCTTCGCTATCCCCGTCATTGCAGAGATTGGCGGTTATGTGGAGTTTGCGGATATGATAGAGGGTATTACCTGCCGCACCGAGAGCGGCCACACCGAGTCCGGTAAGGGTACTACCGTCATCATCGACCACCGCCAGGACCTCGCCCCGCGTATCATCGTGCATACGGTCAAGCCCGGCACCAAGTCCAAGGCCGCAGCCGCCAAGGATCAGCCTCGCGTGTACTCCATCCCCACCGGTGCTTACCTCGCCGTCAGCAACAAGCAGCATATTTCGGCCGGTACCTCTATCGCCAAGACGCCCCGCAAGGTGCAGAAGACGAACGATATTACCGGTGGTCTTCCCCGTGTGGCAGAGCTCTTCGAAGCTCGCCGCCCCAAGGACACCTGCACGCTGGCAGAGATGGACGGTATCGTGGCTATCGACGATGCCATGATTCGCGGCAAGAAGGTGGTGACGGTGTATCGCGATGCCGAGGCTCGCGAGGCCGCCGGCAAGAGCCGCCGCCGCTCCTCCAAGCTGGAGACGCACGACGAGAGCGAGGGGGCTGTATCCATCAAGCACCTTGTGCCCATGGATCGCCACATCATCGTACACGATGGTGACTTCGTGCGCGCCGGTGAGCCCCTCTCGGACGGCTCCGAGGCTTCGGACGAAATCCTGCGCATCTGCGGCAAGGAGGCTCTGCAGGAGCACCTTGTCAACAAAGTGCAGCAGGTGTACCGTGTGCAGGGTGTGGAGATTAACGACAAGCACGTGGAGATTATCGTCTCCCAGATGCTGCGCAAGGTGCGCGTGAAGGACCCGGGAGATACCGGCCTGCTCTGGGGCGACGAGGTGGATCGCACCACGCTGGCCCGCATCAACCGCGAGACCGTCAGCATGAACGGCCGTCCCGCAGACAGCGAGCCCATCCTCCTCGGCATCACCAAGGCCTCCCTTAAGACGGATTCCTTCATCTCCGCCGCTTCTTTCCAGGATACCACGCGCGTGCTCACAGAGGCCGCAACCCTGGGCAAGGTCGACACGTTGGAGGGCTTCAAGGAGAACGTCATCTTGGGTCACCTCATCCCCGCTGGTACCGGTTTCGACAAGTACCGCAACATCGTGGTAGAGCCCGCTCCCGGTGCCACGCCTATCCCCCGCGCCGTGTGGGAGGACGAGGAGGACTACAGCACCGCGGATGAGACCATTGCCGTGGGCACAGAGGACTAAGCTCCCCATAGACCAACACATTTTCCGCCCCGACTGCGCATTCCGCGTAGTCGGGGCGTTTGGTGAATTGGGGTTTTGAATTTTTGATTTTGGAAGCTATTCCCGAAATAAACTTCGGAAAATCACGCAAAATCCGGTCTTCCTATCTCATTTTCCGGTGGGGGGAGCATGTCGGCGAGCAGGGGCAGGGAATCCTGCGCGTTGGCGTTGCTTGCTGCAGTGGCGGCTTGCTCTTTTTCTTCCTGTAGCTGAGCCAAGCGAGTGTCTTCTACCAAGGCTTTGAATTTGTCTGCTTGGGAGAACTCCCCGCCGGTGTCGCGGAAGATGTCTGCGAGCCAGTCGCGTTTTTCTTCTATGGTGAGGTGGCGTTGTCGGGGCATGGTGCGTCAGTGTTTTGTGGGGAGGAAGCTGAGGAGGCGTGCCACAAGCTCGCGTCCCTGTGGGGTGAGTTTGTAGTGGTTGGAGTATGGGGGGAGCTCTTGTATGTAGCCCTGTGCTTCGAGGTGGCGTAAGGTGTTGAACGAGCCGTTGCTGCTGCCTGTGTCCAGGTAGTTGTCTATATCCTGCCGGTGGCGCAGGCCGGCGGCTATGCAGAAAATAACGCGGGCTCCCGCAGGGGAAAGCTTGCTTTTTCCTACCATTTTCAATATGTTACAGCTGAAATCGATGGCTTTCATGGCGTTTATTCACAAAGTTATTCACAATGTGTGATGATTGTGTTAATGTTGTTGTATGAGTGAGTTATGTGTGTGTTTGGATGTTTTTTTACATAGGTTGTTCACAAATGCCGGAATAGTCTGCGGATTTGGCAGATGGGGTGCGAATCGTTCGAGTGGGATTGCACGGCGTTGAAGTGTGCTGCACGCGGGAGCGCCAGCCGGTTGTACTCTTGTGTGAGGGCTTCTCGAGCAGTGGTGCTGCTGGTGAGCGGGATACAGAGCTTGCATGCCAGACGCGTGGCAAAGGCATCCGCGAACAAGGGCTCAAAGAGGGAGGTATCCTCCTCATCCCGTATGTAGAGCAGGCGTATGCGTTTTGCGGAGCAGTAGATGCAGTGGCCACGTAGTGTCCAGGTGGGGCTACTAACCTCCAG
This sequence comes from Akkermansia sp., assembly GCA_045591805.1. GTDB lineage: Bacteria > Verrucomicrobiota > Verrucomicrobiia > Verrucomicrobiales > Akkermansiaceae > Akkermansia. The sequence continues at coordinate 4,858 of JAZNTO010000045.1, forward strand.
CACGCGCAGACAGTCTGTCGGCAGGGTGTGGGAGTAGGCGCGGGGCGTGTACTCGGTTCCGGCGGGCAGGGTGGCGAGCACTGTGGCAAAGCTCCATCTGCTGGCGCAAAGGATTTCGCGGCGTACCGGGTGGTAGTGCATGTAGCAGAGTCTGGCGGCCGGGGAACCATTGGCAGAGATGGCGGCTATGGGCGACTCGCCCAGCTTGGCTAGGGCGAGGTTGCAGATATCGAGCGCCGTGGGCGGCGCGGATGACGGATTGATTGTCATAAATGCGGTTTTGTTGTTAATGGTCGGTATCATCTCACATCCTGTTGTGCATTGCAAGAAAAAGAGAGCCGCGCCGTTCGTGCGCAATAAATTGACCACGAACGGCGTGGGTGCGAATTTTCTTGAACGCGGTTTTTGGCCGTGTTAAGATGGACGTTATGAATTCAGATGCACGTATACTTGCCCTGCGGTACTACCGCGGCTCCGGTCGCAACCTGCAGGCGGACATTGAGGCCCTGGCGGCGAACCCGCATGGGGTGGTGATATGGCTGCCACGCCTCGTGGTGCTCATGAAAGCGGCGGACAGTATGCAGCCGCTGCAGTGGGGCAACTTGGCGGAGAGTCCGGCCGGGGCGGATGGGTGGTACGTGCACCTGCTGGTGGGGGATGTGTCGCTAGCCCGCCGGCTGGCCTGCGAGGTGCCACCGCACCGCTGGGCCTGTTTTCAGCGCGGCCTGCGCAGTGCAGCTCCGCACCGCCTCTGCTGGCAGCGGCTGCTGAAGCGCTCTCACCTATAACAAACACTAACAACAGAAAGGATACATAACACATTATGGGATTCATGAAACCCAAGGCACCAGCTGCCCCCGATATCAAGACAGAACCGGTTATTGTGACCGAGGTCGTGGATACCGCTTCCGCGGACGACTACAGCCAGAAGGCCGCAAACCGCAAGGGTCTGCTCTCCACCATTCTCTCCGAGCAGAAGAATGCCGGCAGCCCCATGTCAGCCCCCGCAAGCCACCATGGAAACACCACACTGGGATAATACCGCACACGCTATGACAGAAGATTCCATACTGAGCAGTTACAACGCCATGTGCGCTGCCCGTGCCCCTTGGGAGAGCTGGTGGGAGCGCCTTCGCGAGTATGTGCTGCCCACGCGCCAGCAGCCCGGGGAGGCATATCGCCCGGGGGTGGAGCAGAGCTCCGGCCACCATGCCCCGGCAGATACTACCGCCGTGGAAGCCTGCCGGAAGCTTGCCGGTGCACACATGAGCTACATAACACCGGGCAATGAGCTGTGGTTCAAGTGGACCAGCCCGGATGCCTCCGCCGGGGACGAGGCGCAGAGCTGGTACAACTCCTGCTCGGAGATAGCCAACCGCGAGCTCTCGCTCAGCAACTTCTACACCGAGCTTCACGAGTGTTTTCTGGATCGCGTGGGGCTGGGCACCGGCAGTTTGTTCTGCGGCACCACCCGCGGCGGGCGTCTGCTGTTTCGCCACGTGCCTTGCGGACAGTTTGTCTGCGCGGAGAACGACGAGGGCGAGTTGGATACCTACATGCGCGAGTTCTCCTTCTCCCCGCACCAAGCGGAGGCTCGCTTCGGTCTCTCGGTTTTGGGGCCGCGTGCCCGCTCACTGTGCGAGAAAGCAGTGGATAGTCACTCCCCCTGTCTGCGCTTCCTGCACGCTGTACGCCCACGCCCGCAGCGAAACCGCTCCCGCAACACCGCGCGGGATATGGCATGGCAGAGCATCTACTACAGCTTGGACGACTCCTGCACCGTGGAGGAAAGCGGCTACCGCGAGATGCCTTACATGGTGACTCGCTTTCTCAAATGGGGGGATAGCCCCTACGGCTTGGCTCCGGCTCGTCTGGTGTACCCGGATATCGAGCAGGCGCAATTCCTCAACCGTATTCTGGATATGCTGGGGGAGGTCGCCGCTTTCCCGCGCATTCTGGAGCTGGCCAACCAAGTGGGGGAGGTAGACCTGCGTGCCGGGGGGCGCACCCTCATCAACCCCGAAAGCGCGAGCTTAGGCTACCCCCGCGAGTGGGCTACACAGGGACGATACGATGTAGGCATGGACCGCCTGCGCCAGAAGCAGGAGAGTATCAACCGCGCGTTCTTCGTGCCCATGCTGGAGCTGTGGAGCGAGCGCAAGCAGCTGCTCACCGCGGCAGAGGTTTATGCGCGGGAGAATGAGCGTGTCATGCAGTTCTCCCCCTCGTTCACGCTCTTTACCAGCGATTTTCGGCCGCTTATGGAGCGCGTGTTTGCGCTGCTCTTCCGGCTGGGGCGTTTCCCCAAGCCTCCCGGTAGTGTGCTGCGGGCGGACTCTCGCGGCGAACCCTCCATTGCGGAGCCGCATGTCGTCTACCAAGGGCGCATAGCCATGGTGATACGCCGCCAGCAGTCGGAGGGGATAGAGCGCACGCTCTCCCGCTTGCAGAGCCTGGCCGGGTTGGAGCCCACATTGGCAGACCATGTGGATTTGGATGCCACCTTCCGTTTGGCTGCACGACTGGATGGTGTGCCGGAGCAGATGCTTCGCCCGGAACACCGCGTGAAACGCCTGCGCCGCGAGCGCGAGCAGGCTGTTGCCACCGCAGACGCCGGGCAGGGGGAGGGCACACCGCCCCTCGTGCCGGAGGCCGAGCCTGCACCCATGCCGCTTCCCACCGCCATGTTCCCCACCATGCCCGGCGTGTCGGAAGATGAACCCTCAAACCTGCCGCTGCTGCCATGATACTCCCCGCAGAAAAACAAGCCACAGAGCGTGCCCGCGCGGCACGCCGCCGCCTGCTGGCCGTGTTCGGCACGCCGGAGGGACAGCAGGTGCTCGCCGACCTGGAGGCGCATTTCGAGACAGATTTGCCCGTATTTCAGGGGAAGCGCGGGGGCTATGACCCGCTGGACGCCATGCGGCGCGATGCCCACCGCGAGGTATTCCTTGTTATCCGACGCCGCCTTGCATTGGCGGCTCAGGAAGCAACGCAAACAAACACAAACAACAACAAACAAAACACACTCAGACATGACTGATACAACACAAACACGCAAACACCGCATACAAGACACCGCCCCGCAGCAGCCCGCAAGCGCTGCCGCGGATTCTCCCGCCACTGCTGCACCCGCTGCGGACGAGCTGCCCGCAACTCCCACTGAGGCACCAGCCGAGCCGCTCCCCCTTGTGGGGGCGGACGGCAGTTTCTCGCCGGAGTGGTACAGCCGCTTCGAGGAGCTGCAGCCCTACGCTGCCACGCTCGGTAAGTTCCGCCGCCCGGAAGCTCTGGCCAAGAGCTACGCCCTGCTGGAGCGCATGAAAGGTTACCCGGACATCGCGGATACCCGCCGCATGGCGGCATTCCGCGCCGCCGTCGGTCTGCCGGATCAAGCGGAGGCATACGCCATACCCCGCCCGGAAAACACGCCGGATGAGCTCTGGGATCCCACCCTCGCGGCTTCCCTCTCGCAGGTAGCATACGAGTATGGCGTGCCCGCCGCCGCCATGGGGGCTTTGTGCGAGCAATACGCTACAGAGGGGCGCCGCATGCTGGCTGCTTCTCAGGAGGCGGAGGCCGCCGCTATAGCCCGGGCAGATGCCGAGCTGCAGCAGGACTGGGGCCGAAGCTACGAGGACAACATGCGCACCGTGGGCTCTTTCCTCTCTCACCTAGGCGAGCGCGCCGGGGTGGATGTGGCGGAGCTGGCCGCGAATCCCGCTTTGCGGGCAAATGCGGATTTCGCACGTCTCATGCTTGCAGCGGCTTCTCTACTGGAGGAGGCACCCATGCACACCGGCTCGCCCACGGATTCGCGAGAGGAAGCACGCCGCATCGCCGGCGATCCTACTCACCCGCTGCACGAGGCCTACATGCGCACCTCTCACCCGCGACACCGCTACGCCAACGAGCAGTACGACCGCCTCGCTTTCGGTAAACCTCTGTGAGCTAATCTATCCGCCTAAGCTCCGTCCCGGAGCTTAGGCGGGAATCCAACAAATCAACAAAGCACAAACAAGAAAATATGAATTCTGATATTCAACAGACAACAACGCATATGAATACCATTCGCACCAATACCACCGCTGCCGGTGCCCTTGCTTCCGAGGGCGTGTCTCCCGATTTTACGTTCATCCAAAGCGAAGTTAGCCCCATTGGGTTCACTCGCACCACGTTCACCGAACCACAGAAGCCCGGTAGCGACTGGGATACGGTGTACTCCGGCGTGTGTGTTGACCTGATGAATCAGGCGTCTGTCACCAACCAGCTTGTTCTCAAGGGCGATATGCTTGAGCTGTCTCGTCCTACTCAGCTGGCCGTCTACATGACAGTGGATGACCATGGCGATTTGCTGATTTCTGACACGGAATTAGCAGACGATTCCATTCAGTCCGCATTTGATTGCGCACCCAAACTCAGCAATCATGAAGCCGACATTCTGAACTTCACAGGCTCCGTTTGCTTCCACATGGATTTGCAAGGCACGGAGTGGCGGGATTTCGATAGCGGGGCGGCCGCATGGAAGCGCCCTGTTCGCACGCTGACTCTACCCGCAGGCACTTACTATATCTATGGTCGAGTGACTAACGATCCGATGAACGGCGGCAATGCCAATAACCGCAAGC
>JAZNTO010000046.1:0-16551 GCA_045591805.1 Akkermansia sp.
AGGAAGAGGCAGAAAAAGCCAAGATTGCCCTCTCCTCCACCCAGCGCTATGACATCTCCCTGCCCTTCATCACCATGGACTCCACGGGTCCCAAGCACATCCAGATGGAGATTACGCGCAGCAAGCTCGAGCAGCTTACCGAGCACCTGCTGGAGCGCACCGCAGCCCCTGTGCGCAACTGCATTGCCGCTGCCGGCCTGAGCACCAGCGAGATTAATGAGCTCGTGCTCGTGGGTGGTATGACCCGCATGCCCGCCGTGCAGGAGATGGCCAAGCGCCTTGCCGGTAAAGAGCCCCACAAGGGTGTGAACCCCGATGAGGTGGTAGCCGTGGGTGCCGCTATTCAGGGCGGTGTGCTCACCGGCTCCGTAACGGACGTGCTCTTGCTCGACGTAACGCCTCTCACCCTCTCTATCGAGACCATGGGCAGCATCGCCACGCCGATGATTGACCGCAACACTACCATCGCCGTGCGCAAGAGCCAGGTGTTCTCCACCGCTGCTGACAACCAGCCCGCCGTAGACATCCGCATCTGCCAGGGCGAGCGCAAGATGTTCAACGACAACAAGCTGCTGGGCAACTTCAAGCTCGATGGCATTAAGCCCGCACCCCGCGGTGTACCCCAAATCGAAGTGACCTTCGACATCGATGCCAACGGCATCCTGAAAGTGACCGCTAAGGACAAAGACACCGGCAAGGAGCAGAATATCTCCATCCAGGGTTCCTCCGGTCTGTCCAAGGAGGAAATCGAACGTGCCAAGCGCGATGCCGAGATGCACGCCGAGGAGGACCGCAAGAAGGCCGAGGATATCGAGGCTATCAACAAGGCGGATTCCCTGGCTCACAGCGTCGAGCGCCAGATTAAGGAAATGGGTGAGCAAGTACCCGCAGATGTGACCAAGCCCATCCAGGAAAAGGTGGACGCCCTCAAGAAGGCAGCAGAAGCCAAGGATGTGGACAAGTGCAAGTCCCTTACCCAAGAACTCGAGACCATGCTCGCAAGCCTCCAGCAGGCAGCCCAGCAGGCCGCAGCCGCTCAGCAGGGCGGGTGCAGCGGTGCCGGTTGCGATGCCGGCTCGGCTCCCAAGCAGGATGAACCCCGCAAGGCCAAAGGCAAGGTAGTGGACGCCGAAGTGGTAGACAACGACTAATCCCCCCCACGGCCTGAGCTGCGGGCGCCAAAAGCCCCGCAGCTCAGGAAAAAATCTTAACACTGTAACATTTAACCAAAAACACACCATACAAACATGATTAAGCCCATCGGACAACGTGTACTCGTGGAGCGAGTAGAAGCAGAGAGCAAAACAGCAGGCGGTCTCTTCCTGCCCGACAGCGCCAAGGAGAAACCCCAGGAAGCCATCGTGCGTGCCCTCGGCACCGGCGGCCGCGACAAAGACGGCAAGGAGATTTCCTTCAACGTGGCCGTGAACGACAAAGTTCTCATCACCAAATACGGCGGTACGGAGGTCACAGTGAACGGCACCACCTACACCATCCTCAACGAGAGCGACATCCTCGCCATCATCGACTAATCTTCAAACGCAACAACTTAAAACGCATTTCATATTATGGCAAAGCAACTTGCATTCGACGAAGCCGCCCGCCAGAGCCTGCTGGCCGGTGTAACCAAAATCGCCAAGGCTGTAAAGAGCACGCTCGGCCCGGCCGGCCGCAACGTGGTGATTGACAAGAAGTTCGGCTCACCCAACATCACCAAGGACGGTGTGACCGTAGCCAAGGAGATTGAGCTGGAGGACGCCTACGAGAACATGGGAGCCCAGCTTGTGCGCGAAGTATCCAGCAAGACCAACGACATCGCCGGCGATGGCACCACCACCGCCACCGTGCTCGCTGAGAGCATCTACCGCGAGGGTCTGCGCAACGTCACTGCCGGCGCCAACCCCATCTCCCTGCAGCGCGGCATCAACAAGGCCGCTGCCGCCATCGTAGAGGAGCTCAAGAACATCTCCAAGCCCGTGGACTCCGGCAAGGAAATCGCTCAGGTCGCTACCGTTTCCGCCAACTGGGATTCCGAAATCGGCGACATCATCGCTGAGGCCATGGACAAGGTGGGCAAGGACGGCACCATCACCGTAGAAGAGGCCAAGGGCATCGACACCTCGCTGGATGTGGTAGAGGGTATGCAGTTCGACAAGGGCTACCTCTCCCCCTACTTCGTGACCAACGCGGACACCATGGAGGCTGTTCTGGAGAGCCCCTACATCCTAATCTTCGAGAAGAAGATTTCCAACCTCAAGGATTTCCTCCCCGTGCTGGAAAAAGTAGCCAAGAGCGGCAAGCCTTTCCTCATCATCGCTGAGGATATCGAGGGTGAAGCCCTCGCAGCTCTGGTGGTGAACCGCCTGCGCGGTACCCTGAACGTAGCCGCTGTGAAGGCTCCCGGCTTCGGCGACCGCCGCAAGGCCATGCTTCAGGATATCGCCATCCTGACCGGCGGCCAGTGCATCTCCGAGGACCTTGGCCTCAAGCTCGAGAACGTGGAGATAGACCAGCTCGGCATGGCCAAGCGTGTTGTCATCACCAAGGACACAACCGTCATCATCGAGGGTGCCGGAAACTCCCACGACATCTCTGCCCGTGTCTCCCAAATCCGCAAGCAGATTGAGGACACCACCTCCGACTACGACCGCGAGAAGCTCCAGGAGCGCCTCGCCAAGCTCGCCGGCGGTGTGGCCGTCATCAAGGTCGGCGCCGCTACCGAGACCGAGATGAAGGAGAAGAAAGACCGCGTGGACGACGCCCTGCACGCCACCCGCGCTGCGGTGGAAGAAGGCATCGTACCCGGCGGTGGTGTGGCTCTCATCCGCGCCCAGAAAGCCGTGTGCGCCCTGAACCTCACCGGCGACGAGAAGACCGGTGCCGCCATCGTCTACCGTGCCGTAGAGGCGCCCCTGCGCCAGCTCGTCGAGAACGCCGGCCGCGAGGCAGCCCTCATCGTAGAGAAAGTCAAGAATCTGGAGTCCCCCACCATGGGCTACAACGTTGTGACCGATGCCTACGAGGACCTGCTTACCTCCGGTGTGGTGGATCCCACCAAGGTGACACGCTCTGCCCTGCAGAACGCCGCTTCTATCGCAGGCCTCATGCTCACCACAGAGTGCATCATCGCCGACCTCCCCGAGAAGAAGGGCTGCTCCTGCGGCTCCCACGGCGGCGGTGCAGATGCCATGGGCGGCATGGGTGGCATGGGCGGCATGATGTAAGCCCCCCCCACTCCTACCAGAGGATTCTCTATGCAAATCCCCGGAGTCTTTACCGACTCCGGGGATTTTTTCGCGCGTCGGACTTTGAACCGGCAGACCGATAGATACCGGACAAGACTGAGGTGTAGTTAGTCCACCCTAACACAAAAAAAGGAGTAAATAATAAGGAGAGGTGACACTTTAGGCTTGAAATTCGGGAAAAAAAGGTGTTTAATACTCAGGCACCAATGTGGCCTGAGGTGGCCATAAATCTCGAGATTATGAACACGACAAAAATTTTACAAGTGCCTGATGCTATGAGCGCAGCATCGGAATATCTGAAGAATGATGCCGATGACCACGGCGAGCTGATGACACTGAACGTAGGCCCGTCGCACCCTGCGACGCACGGCGTACTTCGCCTAAAGTTGGTGATTGATGGTGAAGTGATTGTGTCCTGCGATCCTGTGATTGGCTACCTGCACCGCGGCATGGAAAAGATAGCGGAGAACTGCCTCTACAACCAATATGTGGCCTACACGGACCGCTTCGACTATCTGGCACCGATGAGCAACAACATAGCCTACGCCTGCGCGGTGGAGAAGCTGCTGGGCTGGGAGCTGCCGGAGCGCGGCCAGGCCATTCGCGTGCTGTGCTGCGAGCTTTCGCGCATATCCTCTTGCTTCCTTGGCACGGGCGTGTACGCCATGGATACCGGTGCAATGACCGCATTCCTGTACGCATTTGAGGAGAAAGAGAAGGTGCACAACCTCTACGAGCAGATTTGCGGCGCACGCTTTACCTCCAGCTACACACGCATAGGCGGCATGACGCGCGACCTGCCCAAGGGCATAGACAAGCAGATACTCGAGTTCTGCGAGAGCGCCCTTCGCACAGTAGACGAGATGGAAAAGCTGCTGCTGCACAACAAGATTTTCATTGACCGACTCGTAGGCGTAGGTGTCATAAGCCGCGAGATGGCGCTCAACTGCGGCATGACCGGCAACAACCTGCGCGCTAGCGGTGTACAGCGCGACCTGCGCAAGACCAACCCCTATCTGGGCTACGAGAAGTACGAGTTCGATGTACCCGTAGCCTACGAGGGCGACTGCTACGCACGCTTCCAGGTGCGCATGGAGGAAATCCGCCAGTCCGTCCGCATCATCCGCCAAGTGCTGGCCACCATGCCGGGCGGTCCCATCTGCGTGCAGCTCGACAAGGGAATCCTGCCCAACAAGAAAGACGCCATGCAGGGTATAGAGGAGCTGATTCGCCAGTTCATGGTAAGCACAGAGTGTGTGAACGCCCCGGCCGGCCAGGTATACTTTGCCGCGGAGAACCCCAAGGGCGAGCTTGGCTTCTTCCTGGACTCCAAGGGTGGCGGTATCGCGAACCGTCTGAAGATGCGCAGCCCCTCCTACTGCACGCTTTCCATCCTGCCGGAGTTGCTGCCGGGTCACTTGGTGAGCGACGTCGGCGCCATTCTGGGTTCTTTCGACTTTGTACAGGGCGAGTGCGACCGCTAAACATTTAACAGATAAAACTGATAACCATGTCCGAAACAACGAACGCGATAGACGCCATTGCGGCTCCCGTTTCCTCCCCCGGCGAGAAGTTCTTCCCCAAATTCGAGGTAACGCCCGAGCTTGTAGCCAAAGCACAGGAGCTGGTGGCTCTCTACCCCGAGGGTAAGGAGCAGTCCGCCGTACTGCCCATCATCCACCATGTCCAGGAAGAGTTCGGCTATGTGAGCCCCGAGGCCATGCCTTGGATTGCCGAGATGTGCAAGAGCACGCCCATCCACGTGGCCGGCATTGTCACTTTCTACCCCGGTATCCACCGCAAATGCCCGGGCAAGTTCCATTTCCGCGTGTGCCGCACCATAGCCTGTGCGCTCTCCGGTGGCGAGGAGCTGCTGCCCTATATTTGCAGCAAGATGGGTGTGGACCCGGCCGAAATGACGGACGAGGAGCCCATGGTGGTGAGTCCGGACGGTCTGTGGAGTCTGGAAGCTGTGGAATGCCTTGCAAACTGCGGATTCGGCCCCAACGTGATGGTGAATGACACCCTGCACTCCCAAGTGACACGTGGCAAGATAGACGATATCATGGCAGCCTGCAAAAAGGAACTGGCCGCAGAGCGCAAGGAAGCCGCAGCCGCCAAGAAAGAGGCAGCCGCCGCCCGCCGCGAGGCCAAAGCTGCAGCCGCTGCAGAAGCCGCCGAGGTGACAGAGGCTCCTGCAGAGGAACCGGCCCCTGCCAAAAAGACTCCGGCCAGAAAAGCCCCTGCCAAAAAGGCCACAACTAAGAAGAAGTAACCCCTTTTAGCGAATCATGAGCGACATCACTTACAAACCCGGCAAGGAACCGCACCCGCGGGAGACACGCCGAATCTTCCGAAACATCGATCGCGAGGGGTATGACCCTTCCATCAAATGTTTCATGAAGGACGGCGGCTACCAGACCCTCAAGAAGTGCATCAAGATGGAGCCGGCCGACATCACCAACGAGGTGAAGAAAAGCGGGCTGCGCGGTCGTGGCGGTGCAGGTTTCCCCACCGGCGTGAAGTGGACATTCATCCCCAAAGGCAACACCAAGCCTGTGTACCTCGTCTGCAACTGCGATGAATCCGAGCCCGGCACTTTCAAGGATCGCTTCATCGTACACCAGGATCCGCACCAGCTCATCGAGGGCATGATTATTGCCTGCTACGCAGTGCAGGCACACTACGCCGTCATCTACATGCGCGAGGAGTTCCCCGAGGCAGCAAAAATCATGCAGAAAGCGCTGCAGGAGGCAGAAGAAAAGAACTTCTTGGGCAAGAATATCCTTGGCAGCGGATTCGACCTGCAGATAGTGCTGCACCGCGGAGCGGGTGCCTACATTTGCGGCGAGGAAACGGGCCTCATCAACTCCATCGAAGGTGTACGCCCCTACCCCCGCATTAAACCGCCTTTCTTCCCCGCCGCCATCGGCCTCTACGGCTGTCCCACTATTGTGAACAACGTGGAATCGCTCTGCCAGGTGCGCCAGGTAATGATGATGGGCGGCGAGGCCTATGCTGCCGAGGGTGCCCAGCGCAGCCCCGGCACACGCATCATCGGCGTATCGGGCGATGTGAAGCGCCCGGGCGTGTACGAGATTATCTCCGGCTCTATCACCTATGGTGAGCTGCTGTACGACATCTGCGGAGGTCCCCGCATCGGCCGCAAGTTCAAGGCCATCATCCCCGGTGGTGCCTCTGCCAAGGTAATGCGCTGCGACGAAATACTCAAAGACCGCAACCCGGACGGAACCGTACGCGAGATGACCATCTTCGATGTCCCCATGGATTTGGACAGTATCGCTAAGTTCGGCTCCATGAGCGGGTCGGGCGGCGTCATCGTGATGGACGACACGCGCAGCATGCCCAAGGTACTCAACAACCTCAATCGTTTCTTTGCTTGGGAATCCTGCGGCCAGTGCTCCCCCTGCCGCGAGGGTAACCCGTGGATGTATAAGCTCTCCACCCGCATATGCGAGGGTAAGGGCTCGCCGGAGGATGTAGACCTGCTCAAATCCGTGGCAGACAACATCTGCGGCCGTACCGTGTGCGCTTTCGGCGAAGCATGCTCCTGGCCCACCCAGGCATTCACCACCAAGTTCCGCGAGGAGTTCCTGGCGCTCACCAAGCCCATAAACGCCCTCAAGCCGCACTCTGCAGAGGCCGCCGAGGCCCGCAAGTTCCTGACTCGTGAAGACTAATCCCCTTTAATAGAATGAGCAATAATCCTACAATACTGCCGAAGGATGCCGCCGCTGCCGAGGGCAAGGTGAACGTCCAAATCAACGGTAAGTGGTACCGCTTCCCCAAAGGAACGCGCATTGCAGATGCCTGTAACTCTGTGGGTGTGCATGTACCCTGCTTCTGCTACCACCCCAAGCTTTCCGTAGCCGGCTCCTGCCGCATGTGCCTGGTGGAGCAAGGCATGCCCCCGCGCTTTGCCCCCGGGGCCACCCCGACCTATGGCGAGGACGGCTACCAGCCCATACAGTGGATGCCGCGCGCCGTCATAGCCTGCGCCAACACGGTGGCAGAGAACATGGGTATTCGCACGGACGGTAAGCTGTGCAACGAGGCACGCCGCGGCGTGCTCGAGTTCCTGCTCACCAATCACCCGCTGGACTGCCCCATCTGCGACCAGGCCGGTGAGTGTAAGCTGCAGGAATATACCACAGACTATGGTAGCGGCACACACCGTTTCACCGAGGCCAAGACCAAGAAGGGCAAGAACCTCTCCATCGGCCCGCGTGTGAACTTGGACCAGGAGCGCTGCGTACTCTGCCGCCGCTGCGTACGATTCATGAAAGAAAACGTGGGCGAGGAAGTGCTCGGTGTTGTAGGCCGAGGCACGCACAACGCCATTGCCTGCTATCCCGGCACATCACTGGACAGCAATTACTCCATGAATGTGGTGGACATCTGCCCCGTGGGAGCCATGACCAGCAAGGACTTCCGCTTCAAGATGCGCGTGTGGTTCCTGAAGAGCACGCCCACTATCGATGTGAACTGCGGCACAGGCACCAACATCAACATCTGGACGCGCGAGCAGCAGGTCTACCGCATTACCCCGCGCCAGAACGACGAGGTGAACAGCTGCTGGATGCCCGACAGCCACCGCCTCAACTACAAATACATCAACGCCCCGGAGCGTATCCTCACCCCCATGGTTAAGACGGATCACGGAGCTCCGCAGCGCCCCAGCACTTGGGATGCCACCCTCAACATGGTGGTGGAGCAGCTGCACTCTTGCGCCCCCACGGAGACAGCCATCATCTGCTCCGCCCGCATGACCAACGAGGAACTCTACATGGTGCGCGCTCTGGCACGCCAGCTCGGTGTAACCAAGCTCGACATCGTACCCCGCAAGGGCGAGAACGATGGCCTGCTGGTAAGCGATGACCGCAACCCCAATACCAACGGCGCCAAGCTCATCCTCGGCAAGAACGGCAGCGGGCTGCCCGCCATCCGCCGCGGCATCAAGAACAACAGCATCCGCTTCCTCATCGCTCTGGGTGAAGATGTTACCGAAGAGGCAGGCATCGAAGCAGAGGACCTCGAAGGGTTGGACTACATCTTGGCCATGAGCCACAGCGAGAACGCCACCACCAAGGTAGCCGACGTGGTGCTGCCGAGCGTCACTTTCGCAGAAAAATACGGTACCATGATAAACGTGGCCGGTCGTATCCAGCGCCTCAACAAAGCCATTGAGCCGCAGGGTGAGGCTCGCCCGGACTGGGACATACTGCGCCGCCTCACCGAGATGCTGGGCTGCGACTGCCCGCGCGTTATCGCCTGCCCCAGCCCCATGATTATACTGGAAGAAATGGCCCAGGAATTCGAGCCGCTCAAGGGGCTCACTTGGGGGAGTATTGGCAACGGCGGTATCGTCATCATGGACACCGGCGTCACCATACCGCTCATCGAGCGCGAGAAAGGCAAGAAATAATTTAACACCTGCACAATAACACATCATGTCCTTATTCGATACCATCTGGAACTGGTGCGTGGACCTGCTGAGCAACGAAATCTGGTTCTACCTGATTACGACGGTTGTGAAGCTGGTGCTCATGTTTGCCGTGATTCTGGCCTTTGTCGTGCTCTCCGTATGGATTGAGCGCCGCGTGGCCGGCTGGATTCAGGACCGCCCCGGCCCCAACCGCGCCGGTATTCCGCTGCAGCTCTTCCAACGCTTCGGCAGCAAGGAGAAGCAGCCGCTCAAGGAGTGGCTCCACTTCTTCGGCATACCCGAGACATGCTGGATAGCCAAGCTCTGTACCTGGCTGCGCCTCGACCGCGAGGTGCCCACCTTCGGTCTCATGCAGCCCTGCTTGGACGGCGGCAAGCTTTTCCTGAAGCAGGAGCTCACCCCCAGTTATGTGCGCAAGGTGTACTTCACCATCGCTCCCATGCTGGTGCTCGGGCCGCCCATGGTAGCTGCAGCCGTTATCCCCTTCGCCTCCGGTGTCTCCACGGAATTCGGATTCATCAATATGGTGGTGGCAAACATCGGCATCGGTCCGCTGTGGATTTTCGCCATCTCCGGGCTTTCCGTATATGGACTTACACTGGCCGGCTGGTCCTCTAACTCCAAGTACCCTTTCTTGGGTGGTCTGCGAGCCACGGCTCAGCTTATCTCGTACGAGGTAGCCATGGGTCTTTCCATCATCCCGCTGCTCATGGTGTTCAGCACGCTCAACATGCAGGACATCGTACAGTACCAAGCGGACAACGGCTGGACACTGCTCCCCCTGTGGGGAGAGGGGCTCAGCTGGCAGCGCTGGGCGCTCATGCTTCCGTTGGCTCTCAGCTTCGTCATCTTCGTGACCTGCGTCTTTGCAGAGGCAAACCGTACGCCTTTCGATATGGCCGAGTGTGAGACCGACCTCGTGGGCGGCTACCACTCCGAATACTCCTCCATGAAGTTCGCCTCGTTCTTCATGGGCGAATATGCTGCCATGGTCATCGGCTCTGCGCTGGTAGTGACCCTGTTCCTGGGAGGTTGGTCCATCGGATTCGGGGCAGACGAGGCCCTGCACTCTGTATGCAGCTGGCTGGCGGTATTCTGCCAATTTATCATGTTCCTGCTGAAACTGCTGGCCTTCATCTTCTTCTTCGTGTGGGTGCGCTGGACACTTCCGCGCTTCCGCTGGGATCAGGTGATGAAGCTCGGCTGGCTTGTCTTCTTGGAGCTCGCCGTGGCCAATATCTTCCTGACGGCCGCCATTCTCTATTTCGTAAAGTAACCCCCTGAGAATTTCACGCTATGTCATACAAAACCATAAAGCGCCCCACATTCTCCGCGCTGGACAAGATTTATGTTGTCGAGCTGGTCAAGGGGCTTGCCCTCACCCTGAAGCACCTCGTGCTCTCCCTGCTGGGCAAATCTTCCGCCAAAAAAGACTTCAACGGCAAAGGCGTAGGTGCCTGTATGCCTTTCCCCGAGCAGCGGTGGGATGCCCACCTGCCCTCCTACTATCGCGGAGCCCCCACCCTGGTGCGCGGTGAGGACGGACGCGAGCGCTGCGTGAGCTGCCAGCTCTGCGAGTTCATCTGCCCGGCTCGAGCCATCAAGATTACCCCCGGAGCGGTGAGTCCGGATGCCGCCTGCCAAAAGCAGGAGAAGGCACCCGCCGAGTTCGAAATCGACATGCTGCGCTGCATCTACTGCGGTATGTGCCAGGAGGTATGCCCGGAGCAGGCCATCTTCCTCTCCAAGGAATACCTCATCACCGTGACCGACCGCAAGAACGCAGTGCGCAACAAAGCCACGCTTTACAAGCTCGGTGGTACACGCAAGGGTCTCGTCAACAAGTGGAATCAATACAAATAACAACACAACTATGGATTTCGCCATTTCCTCCATTCTATTCTACGCATTCGCGGCCATGGCGCTTATCTGCGCCTGTGCTGTCATCTTTGCGACCAACCCCGTGACCTCTGCCATGAACATGGCACTGTGTTTTGCGGCAACGGCTGCCATACTGTTCGGGCTGGGTGCACAGTTCCTGGGCATTGTGCAGATTATCGTATACGCCGGAGCCATACTGGTGCTCTTCCTCTTCGTGGTGATGATGCTTGACATCAAAACTGAAGAAGAGGACAACAGCTTCACCGTGTTCCGCAACCTGGTGCGTATGGCTCCGGGTGCGCTGGTATCCGGTGTATTTGCAGCCATGGTGTTCATCGCTGCCATTAAGCTCCCCGGAGCCGGCGAGTGGCAGAACCCGCTCTGCAAGGCATGGGACTCTATGGGCGAGCTCTGCGTCGGCAAGCAGGAGAGTGCTCCGCAGGCCGCGAGCGGCCACTTCGGTGGTGCCCTTCCCGCCCTGAGCCCCGCTGCTGCGGCAAAGGCGCTCAACCCCGACATCTCTGCCGAAGAAGCTGCCCAAGCGACCTCCATACCGGATGTCAAGTTGCTGGGGCAAACTCTCTTCACACAGTACAACATAGCTTTCGTCATCCTCAGCTTTGCGCTGCTGGCCGGCACCGTGGGTGCCGTAGCCCTGAGCCGCAAGATTCGCAAAGACTAACCCCCGGTACACCACAATGGATATTCCTTTAGCACATTATCTCATACTGTCCGGCCTGATGTTCTCCATCGGTCTTGCCGGCGTACTGATTCGCAAAAACATCATCGTGGTCTTTATGTGCCTGGAGATGATGCTCACCGCAGCCAACCTCTCGCTTGTGGCTTTCTCTCGCGCCAATGGCGTGAATGGGCTGCCTGTGTACGATGCGCAGGTGCTGGCTCTGTTTGTCGTAGCCATCGCGGCGGCGGAAGTCGCCATCGGTCTGGCACTTATCGTAGCCATGTTCCGCGCACGCCGCACGGTGTCCAGCGCGGCACTGAACACCCTCAAAGAAGACTAACCCCACGGCTCACTGATTATGATACAGAATCTTCCCTGGTTATTCCTGCTTCTGCCGCTGGTCGTGGCTGCCACAAACTGGCTGTGCTTTAAGAAGTGCGCCGGTACAGCGGCCACGCTCTCCATCCTGTCTGCGCTGGTCACTTTCGGCATGTGCGTAGCGTACCTCATGGGCTGGCAGACCGGAACCCCCGCCACCTACACTTGGATGCCCGTCCTGCAGGAAGGCATGCCGTCCCTCACCCTGGGGCTGCTGATGGATCCGCTCGCCATGCGTATGATGCTGGTGGTGACCGGTATCGGCCTACTGGTACACATCTTCTCGCTGGGCTACATGAAAGGCGACAGCTCCAACCATAGCCGCTATTTCGCCGGTCTGAGCATTTTCATGTTCAGCATGACCATGATTGTGCTGGCTGACAATCTGGCCATGACTTTCATCGGCTGGGAAATGGTGGGCTTCTCCTCCTACCTGCTCATCGGCCACTGGTTCAACAAGGCCAGTGCTGCAGATGCCGCGAAAAAAGCCTTCATCACCAACCGTGTGGGCGACTTCGGCTTCCTCATCGGCATCCTGCTCACACTGGCTGTATTCGGCACCATCTCCTTCGGCGAGATGGGAGGCAAGGCAGCCGGCATTGCCCCGGCTGTTCTCACAGCCACTGTCATCTGCCTCTTCTGCGGTGCGGTGGGTAAATCTGCCCAGTTCCCGCTGCATGTGTGGCTGCCGGACGCCATGGAGGGTCCCACGCCCGTATCCGCCCTCATCCACGCAGCTACCATGGTGGCAGCCGGCGTATACATGCTGGTGCGCCTGCAGGTTAGCATGGGTGGAGCCGCTTTCACGGACACGGCATGCTGCGTCATTGCCACGGTAGGTGCCATCACCGCTGTATTGGCAGCCCTCATGGCTTTGCAGCAAGACGACATCAAGCGTATTCTGGCCTACTCCACCCTCTCCCAGTTGGGCTACATGGTCATGGCTGTAGGTCTGCGCGCCGGCGAGGCTGCCATGTTCCACCTCTACACACACGCCTGGTTCAAGGCTCTGCTCTTCCTGGGTGCCGGTGCCATCATCGTGCGCTGCCACCACGAGCAGAACATCTGGAAGATGGGTGGCCTCGGCAAGCGTATGCCCCTCACCGTTATCTGCTTCCTCATGGGCACCTGCGCCCTCATCGCCATCCCCGGCTTCTCCGGCTTCTTCTCCAAGGAGGCTATACTGGATGCCGCTCTGGCCACAAGCCCGGCTTTCTTCTGGGTGGGTGCCGGCGTGGCCGCGCTGACCACATTCTACATGGCACGCCTCTGCCTAGTGGCATTCTGCGGCGAGGCACGCGCTCACGGCGCGGCTGAGGCCAAGGAAGCGGGCGGCACCATGCTGCTGCCGCTCATGATACTGGCTGTCATGGCCATCCTCTCCGGCTATGGCTTCGTGGCGGATGCGTTGGTACCCTACGAAGGCTTCCATGCGCATGGCTTTGCCTTGGGTATGCCCTTCTATGTGAGCATGGTAGCTCTGGTGGGCGGTCTGCTGCTGGCATACTTGGTGTATGGCTACGGCAAGCGCAAGCAGGATCCTCTGGCCGGCAATGCCCTTTCCACGGCTCTGCGTAAACGCCTCTACATAGACGACATTTACGACAAGGGGCTCATCGGTTTCCTGCAGGGTAACATGGCTCGCGCCATTGAGCTGTTCGACAACGCCGTCCTGCACGGGCTCTGCACACAGGGTTCCGGCTGGCTCATCGGGCACTTCGGCAAGCTGCTCACTTGGTTCCAAGGCGGTGTGCTGCGCCGTTACTCCGTGGTAGCAGCTCTGGGAGCTCTGCTCTTCCTCTTCCTCATCGTTTCCTTCTCATTCACCCACTAAAACGAAAATACCCTTATGCTTATCTGGCTTATTATCGTACCTGTGATAGCAGCCGCCCTCATCGGGCTGCTCAAGGCGCCGGGCCGTGCCACGGCACTGGTGAGCGCCACCTTCACGTTGATTCTGGGTGTTCTGGCTTTCCTCCATGTCACCCTCTGCCCCGATGCGTGCATCGACTGCTGGTCCACCATCGGCGACAAGGAGCTGTGGTTTGCGCTCACCTCTCCGCTGAGCCCCATCATGCTGTTGCTCTGCTCGCTGGTGACATTCGCTGCCATACTTGGCATGAAAGCGCCGAGCAAGGAAGCTGAGCGCAGCTGGGCTATCTCCGCCCTTCTGCTCTCCACCGGTGCCATCGGTGCCTTCATCTCGGACAACATCATCTCCTTCTACGCATTCCACGAGCTGGCACTCATCCCGACTTTCGTAATGATCGGCTTCTACGGGCGGGGCAACCGCCGCACGGTGGCCTGGACCGCCACGGTCTATCTGGGGCTTGCCTCCATGGTGCTGCTGGCAGGCCTGCTGATGCTGTGCATCGAGATGCGAGCTTTCACCTTCACCGGCATTCAGTATGCCATCGCGAGCGGCGTGGTGCCCACCTCTGCGCTGGTACCCGGTCTGCTGCTGGCAGGTTTCGGCACGCTGGTATCACTCTTCCCGTTCCACTCTTGGGCGGCTCCGGCCTACGCCAGTGCTCCCACGCCCATCGCCATGCTGCATGCGGGCGTGCTCAAGAAGTTCGGTCTGTACGGGCTCTTCACCTTGGCATGGGTCATGGGACCTGTTTGCAAGGACTTCTTCGGCTGCTGGAACAACCTGCTGCTGGTTCTCCTGCTGGGCAATGTGCTGTGGGTAGGCTATGTCACCGTAGCGCAGACTCGCTTGGACGACATGCTGGGTAACTCCTCCGTCATGCACATGGGGTACATCTTCCTGGCCTTTGCCGCCTTTGTTGCGAGCGGTGCAGGCAACGAACTGGCGCACAGGGGTGCCGCCATGTTGATGCTGGCACATGGTCTCACCATTGCCCTTCTCTTCCTGCTTACCGGGCAGATTGAGAGCCAGACTCGCACGCTGGAGCTGGATTCCATGGGCGGGCTGGGTCGCAAGCTTCCGATGCTCGGCTTCCTGTTCGGCTTGGCCGGTATGGCCAGCATCGGCCTACCGCTTCTTGCAAACTTCGCCGGCGAGTTCACTGTGTTTGTGTCCTGCTTTGCCGGTTGGCAGCCGGGCGCAGCCGCTACCACCACCGGCTGCGACATGCTCAGCTGCATGTACAATGGTGTAGCAAACACCCTGAGCAGCATCTGGCTCATCGGACCGGTGTTCGGCTGGATCTTCAGCAGCATCACAGGTTGTCTGGATACCATCTCCGGCTGGTTCGGCGGTCTGGGGCCGGTGCAGCTGGCCACTGTGTTTGCACTGTGGGGGCTCGTCATCAGCGCTATCTACATGCTGCGCGCATTCCGTCGCGTGTTCGAGGGCGATATCGGTCTTGCCTCCGAGCGTGCCACGCAGCTTAGCTGCGCAGACAAGTGGGCTGCCGGCTTCCTGGCATTCTTCATCGTTCTCTTCGGCGTTGTGCCTTTCATCATCTTCTGAACCCATCCCCACCACTGAAATACCATGAATAACGAAATTGTTTCAGCCATTTATTCCTGGGGACAGTTCGCACCTGAGTTCGCTCTGGTGGGTCTGGCCGTCATCATCCTGCTGGCAGACACTTTCCTGCCGCAAATCCCCAAGCGGGCCTACGCGGTGGTAGCTGCGGGAGGTGCCATCATCGCAGCCTGCTTCCTGTATGCTCCGGAGTATGGCTACGACAGTCCCTTCGGGCTTATTGCCTGTATCTCCACCGCGCTGGTGCTCCTGCTGGCCTATGACTACCAGAAAGTCACCTGCGAGTCCGTGGGGGGAGCCGGTGTGACAGAGGGCACAAGCGAGCTCTACTGCTTGCTGCTGGTAGCCTGCGCCGGCATCTGCTGCCTTGCAGAGGCTCGCGACATCATCATGCTCTTCGTAAGCTTGGAGGTGGTAACCCTCTCCTCCTATGTGATGGCCGGGTACTTCCGCCGCAATCAGGGCTCCATCGAGGCCGGTGTCAAATACTTGGTGCTCGGCGCTCTGAGCACGGGTCTTTTGGTGTTCGGTTCTGCCTGGTACTACGGCATGACCGGCTCTTTCATGCTTACCCCCGAGCTGGTGCACAGCCTCTTCTCCTGCCCCATGGTAGAGCTGCAAACCGGCTTTTACCTGGCTGTGGGGCTGCTGTTACTTGGTGCTTTCTTCAAGGCCGGTGCAGCCCCCATGCAGATATGGATACCGGATGTCTACCAGGGCTCGCCCACGCCGGTGAGTGCATTCCTGGCAGTTGCCTCCAAGGCCGCAGGCTTTGCTGTGCTGGCAGCTATTCTGGTGCCGTTCGGGCGGCTGGCTGCCATACACCCGGACAAAGTGAGCGTGCTGGTAACAGGCGTGGGCACCGTAGCAGCCGTCACGCTGATTATCGGTAATCTGGGCGCCATTTGCCAGAGCAACGCCAAGCGCCTGCTGGGTTACTCTTCCATAGGCCAGGCCGGTTTCATCCTCGTGTTCTTCACCCACATCGGTGCCGGCAATCTCGTAGGATACGTGACAGACTATCTCATTGCCTACATGCTTGCTACCGTGGCAGCTTTCTACGCTATAGCCATGGTACGCACCCAGCGCGGCAGCGAGGAGATTTCTGCGTTCCGCGGCCTCGGCAAGACAAATCCGCGCACGGCATTCCTCATCACCGTTGCCTTTGCCTCCTTGGCCGGTGTACCGCTGACCTACGGCTTCTTGGCCAAGTACAACTCCTTCGCCATGCTGGTGGAGGCTATGCAGTACCAGAGCGGTCTCGTCTGGCTGCTGCCGGTCATGATTGTAACGGCGGCTGCCGGCTTCTACTACTACTTCAAAGTACTGCGCGAGATGTACTGGGAGAAGCCTCAGGAGGGCGATACCGCCCTGCAGGTACCGGCTGTGACGGCCGGTGTGCTGACGGGTTGCGCCATTGTCCTCATCTGGCTGGGCACCT
>JAZNTO010000047.1:0-12918 GCA_045591805.1 Akkermansia sp.
GGCTGTTACGATGCACCCCTTTATCTCCAGCATATCAAGCAGTTTCGGAATAACAGTAATTTCATTTGTCTTCTTGTCTACATTAAGCTGCCCCAACGATATACCCTCATCACTCAAACAAGCACTCAGCATGTGAGCATAGTGCCCGCTGCTTTCAGCACACTTGAGCGGTGTGCTCTCAAACCTAGGCGCTTTGTTCACGTCGATACCGGGAGCCGCCAGCAGGAGATTCACGCACTCTGTGTGGCCATTACTCGCAGCAAGGTAGAGCGGCGTGCTGCCACCCTCATTCCGCCATGTTGACATCGATACCGGGAGCCGCTGGCAGGAGACGCACGCACTCCGTGTGGCCAACCTCTGCAGCCCAGTAGAGCGGCGTGTGCCCCCACTTATCCGCCTTGTTGACGCCGATACCGGGAGCCGCCAGCAGGAGACGTACGCACTCCGTGTGGCCATAGCATGCTGCACAGCTGAGCGGCGTCCGGCCATCCTCATCCGCCTTGTTGACATTTGCACCGGCGGTGATAAGAAGGCTCAAGTTAGCGATATTACCGACTCTAACAGCTTCGTGTATTTCGCTATCGTATTGCGAGGGGGCTATACCCTTTTCTATTAACTTGTTAATAGCCTCCTCGCGAGCCTTTTTCTTTGCTTCCTCGTGGGCTGTGCGCTCTGCCAGTAGAGCAAGGAACGCATCTTTGCTCCGGGGGTGGAGCTGCTGTGCAGCGGGGGCTTGTGGCAGTGCTGCCATCCACTCCGCGGCACTTTGCCAGCGGTTCTCGCTGCGCAGGGATAAGGCTTTGTCGATGCCGGACAGGAACTCCGGGGTAAAGCGTGCATACAGCTCCGCACGCGAGGCAAGCGGGCGCAGCGGGTCGTCTTCTTCAGCCAAACGTTCGTTTGCCTCCGGCGGGCGCTCGCCGTTGATGAGGCAGTAGCAGGTGGCTCCCACGGAGTATATATCCGTCCACGGGCCGCGGTTTCCTTTGGCGATGATTTGCTCGATGGGCGAGTAACCCGGCGAGCTGATGAGGGTGGCGGAGTGCTCGCTGATGATGGAACGGGCGGTACCGAAGTCGATGACGATGGGCGAGGCGTCTTCCGTGAGCAGGATGTTGCCGGGCTTTATGTCGCGGTGGTAGATATTTCGGCTATGCAGGTACTCGAGTGCCTCCAGAATGCTGCGCAGGATAGCCTGCAGCCAGTCCTGTGTGATGTCCACCGGAGCCGGAGCGGCCTTGTGCAGCTCGCTGCCGCCTACCCAAGGCATCACATAGTAGGCCGTGCCCAGTGCCTCGAAAGCCCCCAATATCTTCACGATATTCGGGTGGTTCAGCTGCGCCTGCAAACGAGCTTCTTCCACAAAACGTTTGAGGTACTGCGCATACTCAACTCATCGTTGGGTACAGAGGGTACTACATTCAGCGGGTTTTGATTTCGTACAGCACAGAAGGAAGGCAGATTTTCCTTTATCACCACCTGTTCGCCGTTTTGCGTATTTTACGCCAGATAGGTAATACCAAATCCACCCCGCCCGAGTGTGCGGAGAATGTGGTAATGCCCCAGTTCCGCCCCAACCGGCAGAGCAAGAAGATTTTGCGTATGGTCGCTCATGGAGAGAATTCTCTGTTCGTCAGCGCGGTATTCTACTCGAACAGATAGAAAAAGACAAGGAAAAAATCTACAATCAACAATCTACAAAGTCGAAAGGATTGACGATTGACAATTTACGATTGACGAATGGAGTATGCGAGCGTTTGCGAGATGACAACGGCCTAAATCATCTCTCCATAGGATGGCTATGAATGAAAAGCAAGACTCGGGGAGAAACAATGGTCACCTGCGAAAAAAAATACGTTTTCGGAGAATATATTGCTTGACTTTGAGCATAAAAGTTAGTAGAAGAGAGGGGGTGCTTGTGTGGCGTGCGAGGTAACGAAACCATATTGCACGGTTATACAAGAGCGAGTTATTTTTTAACATCACACAGACAGATAAAATGAGAAAGTTACCGATTTTCTTCCTGATAGATGTGTCGGAGTCCATGGTAGGCAAGCCGATAGAATATGTCCAGCAGGGTATGAACCAGATAATGAAAGATTTGCGCAGAGATCCATACGCACTGGAGACTGCGTTTGTATCTGTGATCGTGTTCGCCGGCAAGGCAAAGACACTGGTACCCATGCAGGAATGCTACAAGTTTATGGTGCCGAATTTGCCGATAGGCGGCGGTACCGCTTTGGGAGCAGGTCTGGAACTGCTGATGAAGGAAATAGACTCCAACGTGACCAAATCGACCGCTGAGAAAAAGGGTGACTGGAAGCCCATCATCTTCCTGTTCACGGACGGTTCTCCGACGGATAACCCCAATTCAGCTATTTCCAAGTGGCAGAAGAAGTACCAGCGCAGCTGCAATCTAGTTGTTGTATCCATAGGCGATAACGCCAATACCGGCACTCTTTGCTCTCTTACGGAGAATGTGATGCGCTTTAATCCGGACGGGGAGAATGCGTTTGCTGCGATGTTCAGATGGGTATCAGGCTCGATAGCCGCCTCCACACGTGCTGTATCCGATGGGCTGAGAGGGGATGAACTGAACCTTGGTGATGCACGTGAGCTGAATATGGAAAAAGTGTCGGTCGATTCGTCATATCAGGATGATGAGAATTGTGTTATTCTTCCCGGTAAGTGTCAGACAACAAAGGGGCTTTACTTAGTGAAATATGTTAAGTCCCAGTCCGGCGGATTGTACAATATAGATGGCTGCTACGGTGTGGATGAAAAAGAGTACAACTCTATGTCGGCCGGCAGTGGCAAGAGTAAGGTGAACACCGGAAATCTGTACGGCGATGCGCACTGTCCGCATTGCAGTCATGTAGCCTCCGTATGCGTGTGCCCCTGCGGTAGTATTTTCTGCGCCAACGGTACAGAAGGCGAGAAGCTTACGTGCCCGTGGTGTGGCAAGAAGACAACTCTGGCATTTGGCTCTGCGGATACAACGCGAGGGCGTGGTTAATTTGCAATTTGTGTTTCAACTGAGCCTTGCCGATACTATATCGTTTCGGCAAGGCATACTGTTATGAGTCAGGATTGGGTGAAGTGTACAAATTGCGGTCGAACGATTCGCCGCAGTGATGCTATGTCAATATGGATACCTTGGTGGCTGTGGTTGGTTCCCATCCCTTTGATATCCGCTGAGTTTGTAAAATGTTGTGCTGCTCGTTTTTGCGGAGACGCATGCAAGCGTGCCTATGAAAGGGCACACCCGCGGGCATGGCGGCGCAGCTTGCTTATGACTCATGTTGTTCTTCCGGTGGTAATTCTGTTGTTTTGCCTTTTAGCGGGGGTGGGTGCACAGAATGAAAATGGGGCAGAGAATACATCTCCGCCGGTTTCTGCTCCGGCTGCGGAGTGATAAAATGTGCCCGAGTGGACAGAAAACTTCGAGTGCTATCGAGAATTGGGCGAAAGCGCGCGATTTGCATTGACAAATCAGCCTGTAGCGGGTATGATACGGGGCATGGAAACACGAGTGATGGAGGTAGACCCGCTGGAGGACTGCCGGAGTGTGTACAAGGAGGCTGCGGCTGTGCTGGCAGAGGGTGGCTTGGTGGCGATACCGACCGAGACCGTATACGGGCTGGGTGCAGATGCGCTGAACACGGAGGCAGTGGCGAGTGTTTTTGCCGTGAAGGCTCGCCCGAGTTTTGACCCGCTTATCTGCCACTTTGCCAAGGCGAAAGACATAAAGGAATACACGGAGGTGCCGGCGGAGCTGCAGGAGCTTGTGGATAAGCTGGCAAAGGAGTTCTGGCCGGGGCCGATGACGCTGGTGCTGCCGCGCCGCTCCATCATACCGGACATTGTAACGAGCGGCTTGCCCACTGTGGCCTGTCGCGTGCCGAGCCACGAGGTGATGCGTGGTGTGGCTCGAGCGCTGGAGCACCCCATTGCAGCTCCGAGTGCAAACCGTTTTGGCCATATATCACCCACAAGTGCTCAGGCGGTGCTGAAGGAGCTGGGGGGCAGCATACCGCTGGTGCTGGATGCCGGAGCTTGCTCGGAGGGGCTGGAGAGCACTATTCTGATGCCTTGTCTGGACGAGAAGGGGAAACCCGCAGTGCGTCTGCTGCGGGAGGGCCCCATAACCCGCGAGAAGCTGCGCGGTATCTGCCGCGTGTTGAAGCCCGGCAAGGGAAAGGCGCCTGCCGATGCCTTGCCGAATGCGCCCGGTCAGCTTACAAGCCACTACGCCCCCGGTAAGCCGCTCATTTTGTGGAATCCGCGGGAGGCGTTTGTGCCTGAGGAGGGCGTGCGCTATGGGCTTATTTCATACGAGGGAGAGTCTGAGCTGGCGCAGCAGGATTGCTGGGCGGAGGTGTTGCCGCTTTCTCCCGGTAGCGGGCGCTTGGCGGAGGCCGCTGTGCGGCTCTTTGCAGTGATGCGTGCCATGGATGAGAACGATGAGGTGCAGGTGATTGTGGCGGAGGAACTGCCCGAAACCGGGCTGGGCTGCGCTATGATGGATCGCCTGCGCCGCGCCGCAGCCAAACGCGAGGAGGTGTAAGGCGTGTCCCTGTCCGCCTCTTCCGGCGTTTTACCCGCGTGACATCGTTGCTCCGCGCGTTGAAAAATTATCAGTTTTCTGATATGCAAACGATTGTCGAAAAACAGCGCCGTTTCTTCTTGTCCCATACCACTCGGGATGTGAAGTTCCGCCTCACTGCCCTCAAAAAGCTTAAGAAAACGCTCATTGAGTGGGAGCCGCGCATTGCTGAGGCTTTGCAAAAAGACTTGGGCAAGTGTGGTACGGAAGCGTACATGACGGAAGTCGGCATGGTATTGGCCGCGCTGAGCGAGAATATACGCCACCTGCGCCGCTGGAGCCGCCCCAAGAAAGTTCCGGCTCCGCTCGCGCAGTTTCCATCCACCTGCCGCGTACAGCCGGAGCCGTATGGGGTTACCCTCATCATAAGCCCGTGGAACTACCCCGTTTTGCTCTGCTTGGATCCCCTAGCGGCTGCTCTGGCTGCGGGGAACTGTGCCGTGGTGAAGCCCTCTTCCAAGTCCCCCGCTACTTCGGCACTGATATCTGAGATGCTCTCGAGCATCTTCCCGCCGGAGTATGTGGCTACTGTTCCGGGGGGCAGAAGGGAAATCGGCGCTCTTCTGGAGCAGAAGTTCGACTACATTTTCTTTACCGGCAGTCCCGTGGTGGGGCATGTGGTCATGGAGGCGGCTTCGCGGCACCTTACCCCTGTTACTCTGGAGCTGGGCGGCAAAAGTCCTTGCATTGTGGATGCTACTGCCAATATCCGCGTAGCGGCTCGCCGCATTGCTTTCGGCAAGATTCTCAATGCCGGGCAGACCTGTGTGGCTCCGGATTACCTGCTCATCCACAGCAGTCGCAAGCAGGAGTTCATAGCGGCTTACACCGCAGAGGTGCAGCGCATGCTGGGCGAGCAGCCGCTGCAGGAGGCGAGCTTTACCCACATTGTCAACGAGAAACACTACTCCCGCCTTATGGGGCTCATGCAGGGGGCTACCCCCATACTTGGTGGCAAGGGCGACCCCGCCACGCTCCGCATCGAGCCCACCTTGTTGGACGAGGTGACACCGGATTCCCCCTGCATGCAAGAGGAAATCTTCGGCCCCATCCTACCTATACTTACTTGGGACGCATGGGAGGAAGTGGAGCATTTTGTGCTCAGCCGTCCGCGTCCGCTGGCTTCCTACCTTTTTACCACAAACTCTGCACACCAGAAACGCTTTGTCAACACGCTCTCTTTCGGCGGGGGGTGCGTGAACGACACCATCGTCCACCTCGCCGTGCATGGCTTGCCCTTTGGCGGCGTGGGAGAAAGCGGCATGGGGTCCTACCATGGCAAGGCCGGGTTCGATACCTTTTCTCATTACAAATCCGTGCTATGCAAGGCAAATTGGCCGGATTTGCCCATGCGTTACCACCCGTACACAAGATTTGCGGAGAAACTACTGCGCTTCTTCCTGCGTTAGTTGTGCGAGCCGTGCATGCGAGTATGACCCGACTTATTTTGAACATCGTGCATTTTCGCTTGACTTTGCGGCCGTTCTGGTGCACTCTTTGCGGGCAATGAACAACACTGTACTCATAATCGGAGCTGGTGGTGTGGGTCATGTAGTGGCTCACAAGTGTGCCCAGATGGCGGATGTCTACAAGAACATTCATCTGGCTTCGCGTACCAAGAGCAAGTGCGATGCGATTGCCGCAGACGTGCTGGCTCGCAGCGGCGTGCAGATTACCACCCATGCGGTGGACGCGGACGATGTGGCTGCCACGGTGGCTCTCATAAAGGAGGTGCAGCCGGATCTGGTGCTCAATGTGGCGTTGCCTTATCAGGATCTCCCCCTCATGGACGCATGTCTGGAAGCCGGGGTGAACTACTTGGATACCGCCAACTACGAGCCGCGCGATGTGGCCAAGTTCGAGTACAGCTGGCAGTGGGCATACCAAGAGCGCTTTAAGCAGGCCGGGCTCTTCGCCCTGCTTGGCTCCGGCTTTGACCCCGGCGTTACCAACGTGTATACCGCGTGGGCTCTCAAGCACCATTTCGACGAGATTGAGTATCTGGATATTATAGATGTGAACGGCGGCGACCACGGACAGGCTTTTGCCACGAACTTTAACCCGGAAATCAACATCCGCGAGGTTTCTGCTCCCTGCCGCCACTGGGAGAACGGCGATTTTCAGGAGACCGGAGCCATGAGCATGCACCAGCCGTTCACTTGCCCGGATGGCGTGGGTACCTACGAGATTTATCGCATGTACCACGAGGAGATGGAATCGCTTGTGAAGCACATCCCCACCATCAAGCGTGCTCAGTTTTGGATGAGCTTCTCGCCGAACTACATCAACCACCTTACCGTGCTCAAGAATGTGGGGATGACTCGCATAGACCCCGTGGTGTATAACGGCGTGGAAATTGTGCCGCTGCAGTTCCTCAAAGCCGTGTTGCCGAATCCCGGCGACTTGGGCAAGACCACGCACGGCCGCACCTGCATCGGCTGTGTGATTCAGGGGAAGAAGGACGGCAAGTACAAGGCCGTCTACATCTACAACATTTGCGACCACGAGGAGTGTTTCCGCGAGGTGGGTTCCCAGGCTATCTCCTACACTACAGGGGTGCCCGCTGCCATTGGCGGGCGTATGATTATGACCGGTACCTGGAGCGGCGCCGGCGTATTCAACATGGAGCAAAACGACCCGGCTCCCTTCATGGAGGCGCTCAACAAGTACGGCCTCCCTTGGCAGTGCATCGAGCTCACAGAGGAGCAAGCCAAAGCCCTGCGAGTCGCAGATTGATTTTTTGTAACAATTTTGATTTCTCCAAAAAACCGCACCCTCGGAGCTCCCGAGGGTGCGGTTTTTAGAAATCTCAAATCCTACGTGGGAGTTTGCTTATTTCTTGATGCGGTCATCCTCGCCCGGTCCCCAGGAGGGGAGAAAATCGGGTATGCGGTTGCCGCTGCCGGGGCAATCCTCCGGCACACGATACAGAGCACGTGCGGCGTGGTACTTCTCGGTAAGCTCTTTCATGACCTCCGCATAGGCGGGATCCTGAGCCACATTGTGCATCTGCTGCGGATCTTTTTCGTTGTCTATAAGCATCCACTCGTTTTCGGGCAAGCGCTTGCCGCTCTTGCGTTCGTGCCCCATCGGAGTCCAGATTCGGGCAAAGGTGTAGCGCTGTGTGCGGAGTCCGTCGTGGCGGGGGGCGTTGTGTTCACCCGGCTGCTCGTAGAAGGCGTAGTAGAGGGGGCGGTCTACGAACTGCGGAGCCTCGCCTGTGGCAAAGAGCGGTACCAGTGAGGTGCCTTCCATGGTGCGGGTGTTCTCCGGAGTGTCGGCTTTCGCTACCTCCAGCAGGGTGGGGGCATAGTCTATGTTCTGTACCATGGCTTGGCTGCGCTTGCCGGCCGGTATCTTGCCCTTCCAGCGCATAATGAGCGGCATACGCATGGATTCCTCAAAAATCCAACGCTTGTCGTACAGGCCGTGCTCACCCAGGTAGAAACTTTGGTCACCCACATAGATGACGAGGGTGTTTTGCGAGAGCCCTGCGTTGTCCAAGTAGTCCAGCAGGGAGGAGATGGATTCATCCAGCGAGAGGATACAACCCAGATAATCCTCCATGTACCAACGCCAGCGCTGCTCGGTCATGTCCTTCTGGGTTTTGTATTTGCCGGCGCGGAAGTCTGCCACAAACTCATCCGTACGGGTGTTGAAGTGGTTGCGGTATACGTCCTGCAGGCCGGGTTCAATCCAGTCCATACCCCAGCCCAAGTTGGTTCTGGGTGCGAATCGGGGCTCGTGTTTTTCGATATCGAAGTCGGCAGGAATCTGCCCCTCGAACTCACCATTCTTGATACGGTTGCGCAGCTGACCTTTGGGTATAATATCCTTCATTACATCGAAGGGGATACGATCTGCCACCAAGTGTACATCGTTCCAGTTGCAGAGATTCCAACCCACGCTTTGGGCGTTGTGGCGCAGGAATTCGGGACGGTCGCTCCAGTCGTCATGCAGGGTGGCGGGCGGAGTCATCTTGGCCACATGCTTTTTGATGATGTCGAGGTGGCGTACAGCCGGCAACCAGTTGCGGTGCGGTGCCTTGTGGCCTACGATGAGGGCGAAAGGCTTGCTGCGGTCGCGACTTTCCATCCATGTGATAGCCATGTTTGTCACCACATCCGTCACATAGCCGCGCATGCGGTTGGAGCGGGTGGAGTTGTTGGGCCCTGCGGACAGGAATGTGGAGTTCAGGTAGTCGCCCTGGCTGGGGAATACCTGCCAAGAGTCGAAGCCGGTGGGGCGGGAGATGAGGTGCCACTTACCCACAATACCGGTTTGGTAGCCGGCTGCCTGCAACATTTTGGGGTAGGTAGGTTGGTCTCCGTTGAAGGCCGGGCCACCATAGTTGTACAGGAAACCGTTGTTGTGCGAGTGACGTCCCGTCAGCATACAAGCGCGGGAGGGGCCACACAAGGAGTTGGCGCAGTATGCGCGGTCGAATACCATACCTTCATTTGCCAGGCGCCGGAAGCCGGGCAGGGGTACAGGACTATCCTTTTCACAGGTGCCCAACGCATTAGTTCCGTGGTCATCCGATATAATGAATAGGATATTCGGCCGCTCATCGGCCGCGGATGCAGCCCCGAGCAACCCCATGAACATTGCCGCAGCTGCGGCTAGTGTGCGAGAAATGGTCATAGCTCCTTACTACTACCATTTTACCCCCAAAAAGTCAAGAAAAAAAGTCGGGAGATAACAAATGCCGGGATGATGAGTTATATAAGACACTCTTGCTCTATTCCGGTAGCTTTGTCTCAGGCAATCGCCGTTTGGCAAGGGTCATGCGCTACACCCATTCATTCTTCCGGTGTGTTGTCGCGGCCGAGTAGGGCTCGTGTTTCGAAGATGGATTTCTTGTAGTAGTCCCGGTGGTTGATAATACGGGGTCGGGGTGTTTTATTGCGGCGGCTTTCGGTGTAGCTACTGGTGGTGTCTCTCGAAACACCGGCGGTACTTGTGCCGTAGATATTTTCGCGGCCGTATGAGGTGTGGGCCAGCCCATCCCCGGCCGCGCGGTCTGCACGGGAGGCGCCTCCGTAGGCGTCCTCCCGGCTGTAGATGCCCTTGGTGTCGCTCATGAAGTCCGGGCGAAGATCCCGGCTGTAGGAACTGTTGGCAAAGGTTCCGCCATAGGCCGCGCCGGTGTCGAACTGTTTGCCGGCACCGCTGAAACTCTGATTGCGGCTTAGTGTTTTGACTCCGCTGAAACTCCCTGTGCTGTAGGCAGTTGAGTCTCTTCGGGCTGCATCCAGGTCTTTCTGGTAGCGGCTCACTTTGTTGGAGCCGGATACGGGTACGCCGTCCTCGTTCTTCGTGCGAGTGACATCCCGGTCGAATGTCTCGGACATGTAGTCCTCTAAGGAGCGCTCGCCGCTGCGTTCCGTTACCTCGTTTCCGTATTCATCGTATACGGTGCGCACCGTCTCACAGGCCGGCAGGCATAACAAGCAGAGAAACAGGGGGAAGAGGTGTTTCATGGTGAGAAAATGGTGTTAGAGTGTTTTGCCGCCGGCCGCACCGCGCACCAGCAGGTATGATTTTACCGCTGCGTGCGGCACGGCATCGAAGGCCGTGTTTCCTTGGTGATCCTTAGCGTTTATTTCGGCTCCGGCTGCCAGCAGTGCCTCTGCCTCCGCCGGGGTGGAGCAGTAGAAGAGCGGGGTGCGCCCTTGCGCATCCGCGGCATTGGCATCTGCTCCCGCCGCCAGTAGCACCTGCATCACGGCTTGTCTTTGCTGTGTTGTAGAATCCGCCTTCAGGCAGCCATGCAGTGGTGCAGAACTATCCTCCATGCTACCGAAATTCGGTTGAGCACCATGCCTTAGCAGTATACGACAAGCATCCTCGTTCACGTGCGAAGCGGCAATGTAGAGCGGGGTGAGACCGCGAGCGCCTGTGCGGTTCGGGTCTGCTCCGGCTGCCAGCAAATCCGGCAGCAGGTGGTTGGAGCCCCGTGTTGTTACATTGCAGAGCGGGGTTTCATGCTCTCCATTCACCAGGGCATTGGCATCCAGCCCGGCAGCCAGCAGTTCGCGTAGTACACGCTCATCGTTCACATGTGCCAGCGCCGTGCCATTCTGAGCCTTACCGTTGGATATCAGCTTGCCGTGCGGCTTTGCTCCGCGCTCCAACAGTGCGCGCGTTATTGCCACGCTTCCGTTTGTTGCCAGCAGAGTGGTGCCATAGTGTTGTATCTGGCAGTCGCTCAAGCTTGCTACATCTGCCGCCGTTGCAACACGCGGTACCTCTACCCGGCGGAAATCGCTCGGGCATACGCACTGGCTTAGCACAGGGGCGAGCAGCAGGCAGACTGGTAGCAACGGCTTCATACCCACACACTCTACCTATAATTATCTGCCCTGTCAAGCACAAATAACGCAATGCAATCTACAATCTACAAAGTGAGCGAAGCCTAGCTAGGGGCGATTTATTCGTCAATCGTAAATCGTCATTCGTCAATCATCTACAAAGCCGGAAGTCGGGTTAATCCATATTCAACTGGGTTATCATGACACACTCCGGAGCCGGGGCATCGCGGTCTGCGAGCTGTAGGCACAGGCGGTGGTTGCCGGGTTCTAAGCGATAGAGCTCGGTCAGGATGGTGCTGTTTTGCTGTGTCTCCAGCTCGCTCCAAGCCGGGGGTGTTACCCTTTCGTCCTGCCGTGCACGGAGCTCCCCGGAGTAGCCGCTTATTTCCCAGCGCAGAGCATACAGCCCGCGCTGCGGGGCATGCAGTAGCAGCTCGCTTTGCCCATAGCCCTCCGCATTTTTATGCAGCTCGAGCCGGTATCCTTGCGGGGCGGCTATGCCGCTGCTCGAGCCCCCTGTGGCGGTGCGGTATTTTCTGCTCTGCCGATACAGATCCAGCGGAGAGAGAGCATATAGAATATAGTGGAGTATAAGCATGATGCCCGCCCATACGGCCCACCAAAGCAGCGCGCTTTCCCCCGCTGCCGGATTACCCTGCACATATTGCCAGCCCACATAGCAGCCGAACAGTGCCGTTACAAAGATGCCGGGTACCTTCAACCCCAGCACCCACAGTGGGTTTACCAAGCAGCGCAGGTAGCAGAAAGGACTCAGCAGCACCCCGGCCAGCACCAGCGTGCGCATGCTGTGCCGGAGCCCCCGGCGCAGCAACTCCTCCAGCTCCTCCTGTGTGGCATTCGGCGGTATTGTCATGCCCGGCAGTATACCACAACCTCCGCCTTTTGGCAAGTGCCCACCTACGGCTGAGTTTTTCCGCCTTTTGTTGCTATGGGTGCGAGTTTCTTTCGCTTGTCATAAAAATATGAAATTTCTCATTTTTGACTTGCTGTCTCATGCTGAATTCGATATACTAACGGGTAAGCAAAGGTTGCCGGGTGTTTCCTGTATGTGGGAGATGTTTCGGTTTCTTTCAAAAGTGCTTTATACTTAAAAAATATGAAACTTCATCTCTCACTTGGTCTTCGCAAGGCTTTGTTAGCCTGCATGATGTTGGGTATCTCCGTATCCGGTGCTTCTTACGCAGGCAGCGTTTCCCTCACTCTCACCCTCCCCGGTGTTGAGGATTTTACTTGGATTGCCGGTTCCAATGCGCAAGGCATAGGTACCGGTGCCTCTGCTGAGATTGTTCAACAATTCGCCACGGCATGCGGAGAGGATAAGACCGGTTGGTATGCCGGTACCGGGCAGGGGTATGGAGCCGACTCCTCTTATGGAGGGGATATCAGCATTATCACCTCGGCCTCTTTCTCGTTTACCTGTCGTCCGGCCTTGTCCGGTGAGTATGTTGCACTGGGGGTAGAGCTTCCCGGGGATGCCGTGAGTCTCACGCTGTCGTTTGATAATGATAAAAAGGCCGGCTATTCTCTGTGGTATTACGATGGCGAGACTGCAACCGAGTTGGTCGGCTTTACCTCGCTTTCCGCTGCCGGTTCTGTCACTGCCACCTATGATAATACCGCCTTGGAGCAGGGTGGGCATATTTTTGCTATATGGTCTGCTAATCCCTCGTCTCATGCCGGCGGTGGCGAAAGCATCAATATAACAAGTATTAGTTTGAGTGCAAACTATCTTGTATCGCTTACATGGGATAAAGATGCGAGTGACAGTAATATCTGGTCTGCGGAGTCTCAAGAGTGGGTGAGCAGGGAGGGGAGTACAACCTATGTGTTTGGTTGGAGACCCGGCAAGAATGCTGTGTTCGAGGGCGGCGGCGAGGCTGTAACCGTGGCGGGGGACATAGCTGTGGGGGATGTTTCTGTAACCGGTACAGGATGGAGCTGGGGTGCTTCTGAGGCGGCTACTATTACTGCGTCCGG